>JANXDC010000001.1 GCA_025059945.1 Bacteroidota bacterium | reverse complement strand
TGGGGAGCTTTACTATCGTCCGCTTCGGCCGATACGCTGCGCGTTGCGGGGCTTCGGCAACCGGTCGAGGTGCGCATCGATCGCTGGGGTATTCCGCATATCTACGCGCAAACGGAGTGGGATCTGTTCTTTGCGCAGGGCTATCAGGCCGCGCGCGATCGGCTCTTTCAGCTTGAACTGTGGCGCCGCAAGGCCACGGGCACGCTCGCGGAGGCCTTCGGGCCGCGCTTTGTTCCGTATGATCACGCGGCGAGGCTTTTGCGGTTTCGCGGCCCCCTGGAGCAGGAGCTCCGCCACTACCATGAACGGGGTCCGGAGATCATACGGGCCTTCGTAGCCGGCATCAACGCGCGCATACGCGAGGTGCTAGCCGACACAGCCCAGCTTCCCCTTGAATTCCGCCTGCTTGGGTTTCGGCCCGGCTTCTGGACGGAGGAGGTCGTCATCTCGCGCCACAATGGCCTCTACGGCAACGTGACGCAGGAAGTGCAGATCGCGCAGCTTGTGGCCGCGCTCGGACCCGAACGGGCCCGGGAGCTTTTGGAGCTGGAGCCGGCTGCGCCGAGCCTAGAGCCCGACTCGGCCCTGGATCTGCAGGCGATCCGACCGGAGATCCTGCGCCTGTACCGCCTTTACCGGGCCCCAGTCCTTTTTGAACCTGAGGACGTACAGGCCTCCTATCGGGCCCAAGACGCTCAGGGGCGCCGCGCCGGATCCGAGGAGGGGCTGGACGGATGGGAGGCGTCCGTTGCGGGGAGCAACAACTGGGCCGTAAGCGGTGCGCTTTCGCTGTCGCGCCGTCCGCTGCTGGCCAACGATCCGCATCGGGCGATCCAGATCCCCTCCCTGCGCTACTGGGTTCACCTAGTGGGCCCGGGCTGGAACGTGATCGGCGCTGGCGAGCCCGCCCTACCCGGGGTGGCGATCGGACACAACGAATACGGCGCCTGGGGGCTTACGGTCTTCGGGATGGACATGGAAGATTTGTACGTATACGCGCTCCATCCGGAGGACCTCAAAGGGCGCACGCCGCCGCGCTATCGTTACCAGAACCGCTGGGAGCCTATGCATGCGATCCGGGATACGATCCGGGTCCGGGGCGCAGAGCCGGTCGTAGTGGAGCTGCTCTATACGCGGCACGGCCCCGTGCTGCATGTGGACTCGCTGCGGCGACGCGCCTACGCGCTGCGCGCGGCCTGGCTTGAGGTGGGCGCAGCCCCGTATCTGGCGAGCCTGCGCATCAACCAGGCCCGATCTTGGGAGGAGTTTCAGGCCGCCTGCCGCTATTTTCGCACCCCGCCGGAAAATCTCATCTGGGCCGACAGAAGCGGCCGCATCGGCTGGCAGGCCGTGGGGATTGTGCCTGTGCGCCGTAGCGGGTCGGGGCTTCTTCCCGTTCCCGGAGACGGGCGCTACGAATGGGAGGGGTTTCTAGCGCCGGAATTTCTCCCGTATGAGGTGGATCCGCCGCGCGGCTGGATCGCCACGGCCAACGAGGAAAACCTACCCGCCCGTTACCCGATCGCCACCGCCTACAGTTGGGCGGAGCCGTTTCGCATGGCCCGCATCCAAGAGGTGCTCTCCCAAAATCGGCGCTTTGATGTAGCGGACCTGGCCGCGCTTCAGCACGACGTGCTCGCAATCCCGGCTAGGCTTCTGGTGCCGCTCTTAAGCGGGGTCGCGGTGCCAGAGCGCCTGCGGTGGGCTCAGGCCGAGCTTCTGGGTTGGGACCTGCGGCTTGAGCCCGAATCTCGGGCTGCGGCCCTGTACGTGGCCTGGGAGCGGGCGCTGCTAAGGCGCCTCTCGGAGCGGCTTCTCCCCGAGCCGGCGCGCTCCATCTTGGGCACCGTCTCGCTGCGCCGGCTTATACGGGCCCTCTGGGCCCCCGACGGAACCTTTGGGCCCGATCCAATCCAGGGCCGGGATGCCGTGTTGCTAGGGGCCCTGGAGGAGGCCGTCCGAGAGCTGGAGGGCCGCTTCGGGCCCGATCGGCGCAGCTGGCGCTACGGTTCGCCGCGCATGAAGCACGTCTGGATCCGCCATCCCCTGAGCGCGGCTGTTCGGGAGCCGTACCGAAGCCAGCTCGACGTGGGCCCTGCCCCTCGGGGCGGCTACGCGCACACGGTCCTGGCCACGGGATCGGGTCTTAACCAAAACCACGGGGCCTCGTTTCGGATCCTGGTCGACACCGCCGACTGGGATCGGGCGCTCGGCACCTCGACGCCAGGCCAATCCGGCGACCCCGCCAGTCCGCATTATCGGGATCTGTTCCCGCTTTGGGCGAGCGGCCGGTATTTTCCCGTGTTCTTTTCGCGCGAGCGCGTGCTCTCCGTAACGGCCTATACCCGCGTATTGCTACCCCCATAGAAGAGGAGAATCGTCCATGCGCGCGTTGTGCTTTGGGCTTTGCGCGGCCGCCCTGGCCTGCACGGCTTGGGCTCAGCCGGCCCGTCGTTTCGGGGATCTGGCCGAGGGCCCCTATCGGCGGCTTATCATCCATAACGTCATGGTCATCCCGGGCCATGGCGGCCCTCCCGTGGGCCCGTACGACATCATCATCGAAGGGAACACGATCCGGGATCTTATTCCGCTAGATCCGGTCACGGCCCGAGGCCGGGAGCACCGGCATCCGGAGGCCGAGCGCGTCATCGACGGTACGGGCCTGTACGCCATGCCCGGCCTGATCGATCTGCACTGCCATCTGCGCGAGGAGCCCATGGAGCTGGAGTACGTCTACTACCTCAAGCTCGCGCATGGGGTTACGACCATGGTGCCGGCGCCGGACCGGGGCTTAACACAGGCCATGGAGCAGGCGCGGCTGAGCGCGGAAAACCGCATCCTGGCCCCTCGCATGTTCCCCATCTGGTCCTGGGGTGCGGGCACGGGCCGGAGCCGGGAGGAGCTTGAAAACCCCCAAATGGCCCCGGAGATCGCGCGCGAGATGGTCGCCCGCGGCGCGCATGTGGTTAGCGTGGGGAACCTGGCCTGGAACCCGGAGCTGTTCGGCGCCGTCTGCCGAGCCGTTTGGGAGGCCGGGGGCATCACAACCGTACACCTGCCGCCCTCGAGCATGTCCATGGTGCGCGCCCTGGAGGCGGCCCGCTTGGGGGTGACCATGATCGAACACCACTACGGATACGCCGAATCCGCCCTGGACAACCGCGTGCAGAACTTCGGCCGCGAGTACAACTACGACGACGAAAACCATCGCTTCCGCTATGCGGGCAAGGTCTGGACCGAAACGAACCGGGAGCGGCTGCTGACGGCCATCGCGGATTCGCTCGTGCGCTACGGCGTGACCATGCTGCCGACGCGCGTCGTCTACGAGGCCAACCGGGACATCCTGCGGGCCATCAGCCTGCCCTGGCACGAAAAGTACACGCACCAAGCCCTCATCAACTGGAACCTGCCCAACCCCGCCTACCACGGGGCCTATCATTGGGACTGGACCTCGGATGACGAATACTATTGGTACGCCGCCTTTGAACTCTGGGGTAGGCTCATCTACGAGTTCAACAAACGCGGCGGGCGCGTGGCCTACGGCACCGACGATAACTACATCTGGGCCACGCCGGGGTTTTCGAACGTACGGGAACTACAGCTGCTGCGCGAAACAGGTCTGCACACCCTAGAGGTGATCCGGGCCGCCACGTACAACAGCGCCCAGACCCTGCGGCAGCCGCGCCTGGGGCTTATTCGGCCCGGATACCTGGCCGATTTGATCTTGGTGGACGGCTCGCCCCTCTATAATCTGCGCTTTCTGTATAGCTTCGGGGCCCTCACGCTGGATGAGCGGGGCCAGATGCGACGCACGCGCGGAATCGTGCACACCATCAAAGACGGCATCGTGATCCACAACGCGCGGCTCATGGAGGCCGTAGCGCGCATGGTGGCCCGCTCCCGACAAGGCGTTGATCCGCGCCAAAACGTCGAATGGGCTCCTTTTTTGCCGGAGGCCCAAGACGGGCGGCGCCGCTAGGGCTCCGATGGCCGCCCCGCTTGCCCGGGCCGCTTAAGAGGCCGTAGCTTGGCCCGCCCGCAAAGGTGCGCTCGAGGGCGCATGCGCATCGGCGTTATCGCAGACGTACACGCGAACTTTGAGGCGCTTGAGGCCGTGCTCGAAGAGTTCGAGCGCCGACAGGTAGCCCGCATCTTCTGCCTGGGCGATCTCGTAGGCTACGGCGCCTCCCCCAGAGAGGTCATCGAGCGGGTGCGCGAAAAGGCGCACGGATGCGTGCTGGGCAATCACGATGCGGCCATCCTGCGCGATGAGCTATGGCCGCTTTTTTCGCGCAACCAGCAGGTCGTGCTGCGCTATACGCGCCGCGTGCTGGGCCCGGAGCATCTGGCCTATCTGCGGAGCCTCCCCCTCGTGTTAAAGGGCCAGCTAGCCACCTATGTGCACGCCAGCCTGCATGAGCCGGAGCATTGGCCGTATGTGATGACGCTAGAGGATGCGCAGAAACTGTTTCAGCATCTACAGACACCGCTTTGCTTCGTGGGCCACACGCACATCCCGGGGCTGCTCTGCGAGCAGGTGGGCGTGTTCCGGTTTCAAGCAGGGCCGCGCTACGTGATCAATCCGGGCAGCGTAGGCCAGCCCCGAGACGGAGATCCGAGGGCCTCGGCCGCGATCTTGGACACCGAGGCCTGGGCGTTGGAGTTCGTGCGGGTGGAGTACGACGTCGAAGGGGCCGCGCGCAAAATCCTCAAGGCGGGGCTACCGCGAGAATACGCCCAGCGTCTGCGGCAAGGCTTCTAGCTAGCCGCCTAGGGCGTCCTTTACCCGGCTAAAAAAACTGCGGTGGGCTTCCTGCCCTTGAGGGGGCTGAAAATGGGGGGAAGTGCGCAATTCCTCTAGCAGCTTGCGCTCCTTGCTGGAGAGCTTCTGGGGCACCCATAGGTGCACGCGCACGATCAGATCGCCCCGGCCATAGCCTTGCACGTCCGGAAGCCCCCGGCCGCGGATGCGCAACAGCTTACCCGGGGGCGTGCCGGGCTCGATTTGGATGCGCACCGGTGGACCCGTAAGCTGCGGAATGTCGACCTCCGTCCCGAGGGCGGCGTCGGGGAAGCTCAGGTATAGGTTGTAGTACAGATCCGCGCCCTCTCGGGTGAAAAGCGGATGCTCCTTTTCCTCGATCACCACGATAAGGTCCCCAGGCGGTCCGCCCCGGATGCCGGCGTTGCCCTGGCCCCGTAGGGGGATGTAGTGGCCTTCGGCCACACCGGCGGGAATACGCACCTCTAAGGTGACCTCATCGCGGTAACGCCCCTCGCCGCCGCATTTGGGGCAGCTATCTCGGATCAGGCGCCCCTCGCCTTGGCAGCTCGGACAGGGTTGAATGCTCACGAATTGACCAAAAAGAGAGCGGGTGATCTGGCGGACCTGCCCCATACCCTGACAGGTCGGACAGCGCTCCGCTCGGGCACCAGTTCGAACGCCTGTGCCAGAGCAGGCTTCGCAGCGCACGTACTTGCGCAGCCGAAGCCGCTTCTCCACGCCCGTGGCGATCTCCTCCAAGCTGAGGGCAAGCCGGATGCGCAGGTCCGAGCCGGTCTGCCCGGAGCTCGCACGACCTGTGGCGCGCGTCCCGAACAGATCCCCGAAGAAATCCGCCCCGAAGACGTCGCTGAATTGGCGGAGGATTTCGCTGATGTCTGAGAACGCCCCCCCCTCGCCCCAGCCGGGTGCGCCGCGCAGGCCCGCATGGCCGTAGCGGTCGTATTGGGCTCGTTTTTCGGGGTCGCTCAAGACCGCATAGGCCTCAGCCAGCTCCTTGAAGCGCTCCTCGGCCTCTTTGTCGCCCGGGTTGCGATCCGGATGATACTTCAGGGCCAGTTGCCTGTAGGCCCGTTTGATCTCCTCCGGGGAAGCGTCTCGGCTTACGCCCAGGATCTCATAGTAATCACGCGGCATCTTGCTTGGCGGGATCTTTGTCTGTGTCGGGGGCACGGGATACGATCACCTTCGCATGCCGGATCACACGGTCTCGGAGTGTGTACCCTTTTTGCAACTCGCGCACCACCGTACCCGGCGGCACCTCGGAGGTGGGTTGCTCCATAAAGGCCTCATGCCGCGTGTAGTCAAAAGCCTGGCCCGTGCTCGAAAACGGCTCCACTCCTTCGGCTTTGAGCACCTCCAGAAACTTGCGGTGCACCAGCCGAATGCCCTCCTGCAGCCCTTGAAAGTCCGAGCTCTGCTCGGCGGCCTCTAGGGAGCGCTCTAGATCATCCAGGATCGGCAAAAGCGCCAAAATAAGCCGCTCATTGGCAAAGGCGATGAGCTGCTGACGTTCTCGCTCCACGCGCTTTTTGTAGTTTTCGAAGTCGGCCGCCTTGCGCAGCAGTTGATCGTGCAGCAGGGCTAGCTCTGCCTTCAGCGCGGCGATCTCGCGCTGCGGATCGGTTTGCGAGGAGGCGGAATCCGGCTGTTCTTGCGGAGCCGGGGCGCTGGTCTGGACTTCCGGCTGTTCTGTCGTCATACTCTCAAGTACCCGCTTGTTGGCTTGGTTTCCGGCGTTTCTTGGAGAGCCGCGCCGGGGAGGCCTCAAAAAACGGACCAGAGCATGTCCAGCTCGCCCTTAACGCGTCGATTCGACAGCCAAAAGAGCGATCCTTCCGTAGATCGGTCAACTTGACAGGCCGGAAACTTGGCATTTGCGGCATCCTCTCGTATCTTGCGCCCGAGGAGCTTGGAGCATGTACGAAGCGTATCAGCCCCCCGGATTCCGGCTTCTACCGGAGGCCGTTAAGCACCTGCTCATTCTAAACGGGCTGGTCTTCATGGCGCAGACCCTGCCTGTGCTGGAGGGGGTGTTCCTGCGCTACGGGGCCCTCTGGCATCCGCTTACGGGGCTTTTTTTGCCCTGGCAGCTCGTTACGAGCCTTTTTCTACACGGCGGGATCGCGCACCTGTTTTTCAACATGCTGGCGCTCTGGATGTTCGGGGCGCCGCTGGAGAACTTCTGGGGCAGCCGGCGTTTCGTGCTGTATTACTTCCTTTGTGGCTCGGGCGCAATGCTGACGCATCTTATCGTGACCACCTTTTGGGGAGATCCGACGGCGCCCGTAATCGGAGCCTCCGGAGCCGTCTTCGGCTTGCTTTTGGGCTTTGGGCTCCTATTCCCCAATCAGTACATCTATCTCTACTTTCTGCTGCCGATTAAGGCCAAGTACTTCGTGATCCTTTACGGGCTGTTGGAGCTGTGGGCTGGGGTGGCCGCTGGACCGTCGGATCATGTGGCCCGGTTTGCACACCTAGGGGGCATGCTGTGGGGATACGCGCTCATCCGCATCTGGACGCATCAGGCCCGGCGCCGATACCGAGCCTGGCAGCAGATGTACGAAGATAAGCCGGTGAGCTGAGTTATGCCGTACGGACATGAAAGCTTTGGGCAGGCTGTGCGTCGTGGGTTTCGCATGATGCCCGCCGCATTGCGTGCGATCCTGGTGCTGACCGCGCTCACGTTTCTGCTGCAGCTTCTGGGGCTTCACGGGCTGCTGGTGCGCGCTTTGGGCTTCTCGCCCGATCCCGGGGTGGCCGCATCGCAGCCCTGGCGCTGGGTTACGTACATGCTCGTACACGGGGGCTTTTGGCATGTGTTGTTCAACCTGCTCTGGCTTTGGTGGTTTGGCCGAGAGCTGGAGCAACTGCGCGGAGCCAGTTGGTTCGGCCTCTACTACGTGCTCTGCGGCCTAGGCGGGGCCTTGCTGTACCTGCTGCTGGAACAGGCAAGCCTTCTTCTAGGCCGGCAGATGAGCCAGAGCCTCATGATCGGAGCCTCCGGGGCCGTCTACGGGGTCATGGTGGCCTTCGCCCGTTATCATCCGGATGCGCCGATCATGCTGTTGTTTCTGCCCCCGATTCCGGCCCGGTTTTTCGTGGCCGGTCTTATCGCGCTCGACGTGCTGCTGCTCAGCGCCGGGGCCATGGACGGGGTGGCGCGGGCCGCGCACCTGGGCGGGGCGCTCACCGGATGGTTGCTTCTGCGCCTGGAGGGGCGTCTGGGCGCGCTCGATCGCGGCATCCGCTCTTGGCTGTACCGTCGTCAGCAGCGCCGTCGGCAGCGGGAACAGGCCCAGCGGTTTCGAACCCAAATCGAGGACGCCCGGATCGTCCGGTCCCGTTCCGGCCAGCGGGATCCCATCGACCAGGCCACGATCGATCGGATCCTGGATAAGATCAGCGAGCGCGGCTACGAGGCGCTCACGGAAGAGGAAAAGCGCATCCTATTTGAAGCCAGCCGGCGCCGCTAGTCGTTGGAGGCCGTGCGCACCAGGGGCAACCCAAAGGGCTTGCGGGGGATTTTTTCATCCCGCATCGCCGCATGGTAGACGAAGCTGGCGATGATCACGGCCGCCTGCTTTAGGTCCTCGGCCTGGAGCCGCTCGAAGGTGTCCATGTTCGAATGGTGCGTGCGCGGGCTGTACTCGATCGGGTCCTGGATAAACTGAAAGCCCGGTAGCCCCACGGCGTCGAAGGCCAAGTGGTCTGTGCCGCCGGTTGAGTTAAGGGTCAGCGTGGCCGCGCCCATGTCGTGGAAAGGCCGCAGCCATTCGCGAAAGATCGGCGCTGCGGCCTCGTTGCCCTGTAGGTAGACGCCTCGGATGCGCCCGGTGCCGTTGTCCAGGTTGAAGTAGACGGAGAATTTTTCATAGGCCGGGGTCACTTCGAGCCGGCCATCTTCGGTGCGCCGGGCGAAATGCCGGGACACGTAAGCGCGCGAGCCCAACAGACCCTGCTCTTCGCCCGTCCATAGGGCCAACCGGATCGTGCGCCGGGGCTGCACCCCGATCGCCTTCAGAATGCGCATCACCTCCATCATGACGGCCGAGCCGGAGGCGTTGTCCGTGGCCCCCGTTCCGGTGTGCCAGGAATCCAGGTGCGCCCCCAACATGACTACCTCGTCTTTCAGGGCGGGGTCTGTGCCCGGAATCTCCGCGATCGTGTTGTAGGCCGTGAGGTCCTCCGTGTGGAACCGAGCCCGATATTCCATTTCGATCTTCACGGGCACGCCCTGCTGCAGCATCCGATAGATGCGGCCGTAATGCTCGATGGCGAGTACGATCTGCGGGATCGTCTCCGGATCGCTCGGGTTACGCGAGCCGCCGCCCTGCACGAATACCGTGCCCCCGTCGCCTTTGGTGCCGTGATCCAGAACGGCGAGCGCGCCCTCGGCCTGAGCGAACTCGATCTTCCGACGCAGAAACGCCCCGCCCCCCGCTCGAAGCTGCTCCACGATGCGGCGCTGTTCGGGCGTGAGCTCCCGACCCTCCATGGCCGCCTCCAGGGCGCGGCGCTGCTCCGGGCTGAGGTTGGCCATCTGGGCGGCCGGCTGACGGCGGACGCCGTTGGCCATCTCCAGGAGCTCCGTGTCCGTAAAACGACGACCGGGTGGGTCAAACCAGGCCCGCACCTCGAAAGGAGGCCGGATGAGTACGAATTTCCCCTTGAGCTGCCCCTTGTAGCGGGCTAGCTCCTCCTCCGTGTTGGCGTCCAAGTACACGACCTCCCCCACAACGGGATTGCGCCGAAAGCCGGGCGTCCAGGCCCGCGGATAGGCGATCAGCGGAAAATACTGCGGGCTGATCACATGGGCCGAAAAGCGCTCCATAGACCATCCCCGGCCGAACTCCCCCCAAGGCTCCAGGCGCGCCTCTAGGCCCCACTGGGCCAGCTGATCGCGCGTCCACTCGTTGGCCAGCCGCATCTGCGGAGAGCCCGTAAGACGCGGGCCGATCACATCGGTCAGGTAACTGGCGATCCGCATCAGCTGCGATCGGTTTAGACCTTCGTCTTTGATTTTCTCGATAACGGCCAGATCGACCCTTTCGGCCGCCTGAGGTGCGCTGGACTGGGCCTGGGCCCAGAGCATCGAAGGTGCAAGCAGTAGCCATAGCGGAACGAAAAGACGGCGCATAGCCGAGCTCCTTTTCGACGGCAGAATTCGAAACAAGATAGCGCTTTCGTCCCAAAACAGGGGCGGAACAGTCTGTGAAAAAGTGTTAACCGCGTCCGCTCAGGCCCCCTGAGCCCCGTGCCGATCCCGCGTTGTCGGCTTGCCGGTGGCCGGTTTATCTTTGATTATGTCGCGTTTCGCTGCAGTCGCCCCTCCTACAGCCACCTTGCATGCGCTGTGGCCGGCCTATCTGGTGCTCGTCATGGCGTTTTTTGACAACCTGGCCGTAGTGCCCCTTTTGGCCCCCTATGGGCGCACGTTAGGCGCAGATCCCGCTTTAACGGGGCTTATCGTGGCGGCCTACTCGATCACAAACCTTTTGGGCAACATAGTCGCAGGCTACGCGCTTGACCGATGGGGCCGGCGCAGGCCCCTCCTGCTAAGCCTGTGGGGCACAGCGCTGGTGCTGAGCTCCTACGCCATGGTGCGCTCTGCGGGGGAGCTGTTGATCCTGCGCGCCGTTCATGGGTTTACGATCAGCGCCCTGACCCCGGCTGCGGTGGCGGCGATCGGGGATCGCAGCCCGGAGGGCCGGCGCAGCTTGGAGGCCGGTCGAATCGGCGCCACAATCGGGCTCACGGCCGTGGCGGCGCCCCCCCTTGGGGGCTTGATCGGACAAAGCTGGGGGATTCAGGCGCTTTTCTGGAGCTTGGCTGCTCTGATGGCGCTTAGCGGGCTTGTGGCTTTTTTGCGGTTCCCGGAAACGCTGGACCCCCGAGAGCGAACGTCCGCCTCCGTATCGCCCTGGTCTCTGCTGCGGCAGCCCGGGCTTCGATGGACGTATGTGGGGGCGCTGGGGCTTACCCTGGCCATGGGGGCCCTGACCGTCTACCTGCCCCTGACCGTCGAGGAGCTGGGATATCGGGCGCGCACAAGCGGCCTGCTTTTCGGGCTTTTCGCCCTCTTGGCCCTTGCGGTGATGCTGGGGCTGCGGGCGCGTCGCGACGCTTTAGCTCAACAATGGTGGCGCCTGCGCGGCGGGCTACTTGGACTTGCGGCGGGCTTGATCCTGGTAGGGGCGGAAACCAGCCTTGCGGGCCTGCTTTCGGGAATGGGGCTTTTCGGGGTGGGCTTTGGGTTCGCCTTTCCGGCCATGACCGTGCTGGTGCAGTCCTACGCACCTTCCCGTGGGCGAGGCACGGCCGTGGCCCTTTTCTTTGCGCTCTACTCGCTCGGGGTGATCCTGGGGCAGACGAGCTCCGGCCTCTTGCTATCCCACGGCCTGCGGCCGCCTCTTCTGATCGCCCCTGGACTAGGCGCGCTGGCCCTCTGGCTCACGTGGCGCGATCCGGATCGGCGCAAGCCCTAGACGTATTTTTCGCCGCGCATGACCTCCACAGAGCTTACATAGGCGACCACGGCGAAATGCGGCAGGTAGAGCTCGCTTAAGTGCGCCAGGGCCCGCTCGGCCACCTCAGGCGAAAGAATAAGCTCGATTTTCACGTTGCGCCCCTCCCATTCGCTTGCGCGCACGCCCCGTGACCCTTCGCCCACAACCTCGCTTATGGTGTAGCCCTTGGCCCCGAGCGCGCGCAGCTCGCGCAGCAGCCGATCCAAGAGCACGCGTTCGGCGATGATGGTAAGGAGCTTCAGCGGCACCGTGCTCATGGCCTATCCGTGCAGCATGTGGGCTATGGCGAAATAAATCGGGATGCCGAGCGTGAGGTTAAAGGGAAACGTGATCCCGAGCGAGGCCGTAAGATACAGCGTGGGGTTAGCCTCCGGAAGGGCTAAGCGCACAGCGGCAGGGGCGGCGATGTAGGAGGCGCTAGCCGCCATAGCGCCCAGGATAGCGCTTCCTCCCACGGACAACCCGGCCCACGTGCCCAAAATCACGCCCAACAAGCCGTGCAGACAGGGCACGGCGATCCCGAATCCGATCAAAAACAGCCCTACCCGCCTAAGATCCCGTAGCCGGCGTCCGGCCACGATGCCCAGCTCGAGCAGAAACAGCACCAAAGCCCCCTGAAACCCGGATACAAAAAAGGGCTCGATCGCCCGAAAGCGCTCTGGACCGGCCACCCAACCGATCAGGACCCCTCCCAAGAGCAAAAACACGCTGGGGCCTGTCAAGACCTCATGCAACACCTCGCCCCAGGATCCGGCGCCCCGGGCGCGGATGCGCGCAATGAGCAGGGCCACCACGATCGCGGGGGCCTCCAGCAGGGCCACCAGCGTGGGCATGAACCCCTCGCCCGGGGCCCCCGTGGCCCTGCCGAAGGCCTGTGCGGCGATAAACGTGACGGCCGAAACCGATCCGTAATGAGCCGCGATGGCCGCCGCGTTCGTGCGATCCAGGCGCCCTAGCCGGCGCAGGATCAGGTAGGCGCTAAGCGGCGTGAGCAGCCCCAGCAGCAGCGTGACCAGGGCCGGCGCCCACAGCTCGGCCATGCGCGCATGGCCAAGCTCTGCACCGCCTCGGAGTCCAATGGCGAGCAACAAATAAATAGACAGGGCCCGATAGAGCTCCTCCGGAAAACCGATCGGACTGCGCAACAGCGCGGCCAGCACACCCAGCGCGAAGGCCAATACGATCGGGGAAAGCAAGTTGCCCGCGAGCGCGCCTAGCAGATCCATACACGCTCACCCCCCATGGACAAGCAGGCGGCGCTTAAGCCAGCCCTGCCGAACCAATAGCTCCGCATTCAACAGGGCGGCACCGGCCGCGCCGCGAACGGTGTTGTGCACCAAGGCCACAAAGCGTACATGTCCCACGGGGCAAGGCCGCAGCCGTCCCAGGCTTATGCTCATCCCCCGATCGGCCGTGGCGTGCAGACGCGGCTGAGGCCAATCAGGACGCTCAAAAAGCCGAAGGGGCCGCTCGGGCGCAGAGGGCAGATTCAAATCCGCGATGGGGCTGGTGTACTCAAGCCAGGCTGCGCGCACGGCCTCTGGATCCGCATCGACACGCAGCCGAACCGAGACGCTCAGCAGATGCCCATCCAGCACGGGCACCCGGTTGGCCTGCGCGCTGATGCGCACGGGGGCGGGCTGAACGCGATCGCCCTCAAGGCGGCCTAGGATCTTGAGCGGCTCGGTTTCGAGCTTCTCCTCCTCGCCTGCGATGTGGGGCAGGACGTTTCCCAGGATGTCCAACGCGGGCACGCCGGGATAGCCGGCTCCGCTTACGGCCTGTAGCGTCGTCACCACAACGGATTCAAGACCGAAGCGATCCTCCAGGGGCTTGAGCGCGAGCACAAGGCCCACGGTAGAGCAGTTCGGGTTCGTCACGATGAGGCCTTCCCCGAAGCCCTGATGCCGGATCAGGGCCAGATGTTCGGGATTCACCTCCGGAACGACCAACGGCACCTGAGGATGAAGCCGAAAGCGGCTCGCATTGGAGATCACGGGGTAGCCGGCCCGGGCCAGCTTGGGTTCGAGCTCCTCAGCCGAGATCGCATCAAGAGCGGAGAAAACAAGCTCCACGTCCTCAGGCAACGCATCGGGCTCCAGCACAGGCATGGAGGCCACCTCAGCGGGGATGGGCTCCGGCAGCAGCCATCGGACGGCCTCCCCATAGGGTTTGCCCGCCGAGCGAGAGCTCGCCACCAGGGCTCGGATCTCAAACCAGGGGTGAACCGCCAGAAGGCGCACAAACTGCTGCCCCACCACCCCTGTAGCACCTAAGATGGCCACACGCCAACGCGGATCCATGTCGGGCTCTCCTCCTTTGTGGGCGTCGCGAAGTTCCGCCGATCACCCACCGGGGGGCAAGCCCGCCCAGCGTCCCCATAAGTAACGACCCAGAAAAGCGGACCGCGACAGGACCTCGTCGGCCCCCGCCTGTTGGGCCGATCGCAGCAGATCGGCGTCCATATGGGGGCCAAAGGCGATGATCCGACAGCTAGGAAAGCGGATCCGGGCGCGCGTTATAACGCGCAAGGCCTCGGGCGCGCTCAGCTCCACCCAAAGGACCTGCAGGGGTTCGGTGAGCGCCTCCAACTCTTCGGGCCGCTCTAGCCACCGAACGCCCCCGCCTTGATCCCGTAGCGCGGGCTCGATTCGGGAGCGCCACAGAAGATCCCGAACGAATACGCCCAGCACGCCTACGCGGTCGAGATCACGCCCGTAAGCAGGTTGTAAAGCAACATGAGCAGCACCAGGCCGGCAAGCAGGCGCCAACGCCTGTAAGCGCGACCCCAGGCCCCTTCTTGTCCGGAAGTGAGCGCCTCAAGGGCGCGCTTGAAGGAGAGGTTGGCCCACATCTGCAGGGCTGCGGCCACAAAGCCAAGCAGAATCTTGAGGTGGAACCAACCGCCCCGGGTGCCGAAGACCGTGCCTAGGCCGATGCTAAACAGCATCCCAAGGCCGGCTAGCACGGAAAGCCCCACGCCCAAATGGATGATGGTCCGGTCGATGTTTCGGTGAATGCCCGCGTACACGGCCCGGGCCGATGCCTCTAGACGAGCGTACGCTCCCCCCACCCAGTACTCCACCAGAAGCGCCCCCAGCCAGAGGCTGAAGCCCAGCACGTGCAGCACGCGGAAAAGGGTGCTCAGCGTATAGGCGTCCATCGTCAAATCTGCCGGTTTACGTCGAAAGATTCCAGGATTTGCACAAGCCGCGACAGAAACGCCGCCCCCATCGCCCCGTCGATAATGCGATGATCGTAAGAGAGCGACAGATACATCATATGCCGAATGGCGATCACGTCGCCGTATTCGGTCTCCACCACCACGGGGCGCTTCTTGATTTGCCCCGTGGCCAGGATCGCCACCTGGGGCTGGTTGATAATGGGCGTGCCCATAAGGCTGCCCAAGCTGCCGACGTTGGTGAGCGTAAAGGTGCCCCCTTCCAGTTCTTCGGGCTTAAGCTGCTTGTTGCGGGCCCGCGTGGCCAGGTCCTGTATTGCGCGGGCAAGGCCCAAGAGGCTAAGCGAATCGGCATGCTTGATGACGGGCACGATGAGGCCCGTCTGCCCGATGGCCACGGCCACGCCGATGTGTATGTCCCGTTTAAGGAGGATGCGCGTGCCGTCTACCGAGGCATTAAGATAGGGGAACTCTTTTAAGGCCTCTACGAGCGCCTCCACGAAAAGCGGCGTGTAGGTGAGCCGAAAGCCCTCGCGGCGCTCGAAGGCCTCTTTGTGGCGCTCGCGCCACTGCACAAGGCGCGTTACGTCGGCCTCGGCAAACGAGGTCACATGCGGAGAGGTCTGCTTGCTGCGGACCATGTGCTCGGCGATAAGCCGGCGCATGCGGTCCATTTCGATGATCTCGACGCGCCCGCTATACGGGCTCGGAGCCGGCTCTGGGATCGGCTGCGGAGCCAAAGCGGGGGCGGCCTCCGCGACCACGGCGGGCTCGGCCTTGCGGCGCTCCAGGTAGGCCAATAGATCGCGTTTGGTCACGCGTCCGCCTGAACCGGATCCGGATATGGTCTCCAGTTCCTCTAGCGAGATTCCCTCGGCGCGCGCAATCGAGCGCACAAGCGGCGAGTAAAAGCGACCAGAGGGGCCTATGCGGCGCGGCGGTGTGCCCTTCGAGGCGGGCTGGCCGTCGGAACCCCGATCCGCCGGCGCCGATGCGGTGGCTGCAGCGCTGACCTCTTCTTGAGGAAGTGGAGCTTGTTGTCCAGCCGGCTCCGGGGCCGCAGGGGCCTCGGCTACAGGGACCTCCGTTTCGATGCGGGCGATTACGGTGCCCACGGGAACCGTCTGCCCCTCCGGAACCAAGATCTCCCGCAGCACCCCAGCGGCCGGAGAAGGCACCTCGGAGTCCACTTTATCTGTGCCGATCTCCAGCAGGGTCTCATCGCGTTCGACGTGCTCGCCGGGCCGCTTGCGCCAGACCAGAACCGTGCCCTCGGTGATGCTCTCCCCCATCTTGGGCATTATGACGTCGACGATCGCCATATGGCTTTTCCCTTTATCGCATCGCTTGGAGTGTGGAGGCCCGCTCCAGGCTGCGCAGGTACGCCACCAGGGAGCGTATCTGCAGCTCCGACAAGGGCCCCCCCTCGGAGCGGGCGAAACCGGGCATCATGAGCCGCTTGCGCTCATCCGGTGTACCCCGCGCGATCATGGCTCGAAGCTGCGCATCGGTTCGCTGGCGCAATAGCTCCACAACCAGCTTAGGTCCCGGATGGGGCTTGCCGTCGTCGAAACCCGCTGGACCGTGGCACATCTGACAGACGGCCGCGTACAGCTCCCGGCCCAACCGCCCTTCAGCCGGATCCGCATGGCAGGTGCGACAGGTGCCCTCGAAGATCGATCCGTGCATTCCGGCGCCCATGGGGCGCATCGGCTGCGCGGATCCGCCTACGGGGGGATGTTCGATGATCTCGGCTTCGACTACAAGCGTGCTCAAGTATCGCTCCGGATCGTTGGTGAAGACAGAGACGGTCTTTTGAATGAAACCCAGCTTGCCCTCCGTATCCAGGCGCACCTCCAGATGGCCCACCTCGCCGGGGGCGAATTCGGTCTTGTTCAACACCACGGCCGTGCAACCGCAGGAGGAGCGCAGATCGCGGATCCGCAGCAGGCCCCGGCCTTCGTTGCGGAACCGAAACACGTAGACCGGCGACTGGCCCGTGATGACCTGTCCGAAATGGTGCCGTTCGCGCTCAAAGCGAATACGAGCCCCGTTGCGCACGTCCTCTTCCGTGGGGCGGTACAGGGACCCCTCCGGCTGCCCGCCTGTGATGAAGGTAAAGCCCCTGAGCTCAAGCTCCACCTCCGGGATCTGCGGCTGATCGGTGCGCAGGCGTACAAGAAAGCGAAACGGGCCCTCTTCGATGAGCCGACCCGTATCGAACCACACCTGAATCGGGGCCACATCGTCCTGAAACAGGGGTACGCTCGGCACCTCTAGGCGCACCGCGCCCGTATCCGCAAGCCCCAGAACGCGCCAGCCCGTAAACCGCACGGGTCGGGGCCCGGTATTCTGGACCCGAAAGATGTGATGCAGCAGCGACCCCCGCCACGTACGCCCCCAGTCGTGCTGGGATTCGCTCCACAGAAGCGGGCCGGTGCGCACGGCGCGCTCCGGATCCAAGGGCCTAAAGCGGACTTCACCCTCTATGAAGAGCACAAGGCGCGCCGGCTCGCCGTCGGTGATCACGATGGCGGATTTGCGGAAGGGCCCGGGCCGACCGCGCGAATCAAAAGCGAGCGTGACCGAGCCCACTCCGCCGGGGGGTATGGGCTCCTGCGTCCACTGGGGGGCGGTGCAACCGCAGGAGGGCTGTACGGCCAGAATCCGCAGGGGCCCCGTGCCGACGTTTTCTATTGTGAACGTGTACTGGGGCTGCTCCCCTTCATATACGACCCCGAAATTGTAAGTATGCTGCGCCACCTTGGCTTTGCCCTCCCCCAGGGGCGCTTCGGTGCGTTCTGCGCGCAACCCCAGAGCGAAAAGCGGCGCCAATAGCAGCGCCGACAGGCCGAACTGCATCCACGGCTGCTTCATGGCTCAGTAACGCGCCAGCTCATATATGGCCCGGTAAACCGTTTCCTCTTGCGGAAGCACGGCCCGCTCTAGGGAGTCGGCAAACGGAATGGGGGTGTACTTGCCGCCGTGCCGACGCACGGGCGCATCCAAGTACTCAAAGGCCCGGTCCGCGATCTGCGCTGCGACCTCGGCTCCGAAGCCCACAAACTCCACATCCTCATGCAGAACCAAAACGCGGCCCGTTTTGCGCACCGAGGCGAGTACGGTCTCCATGTCCAGGGGCACCAAGGTGCGCAGATCGATGAGCTCGACCTCAAGACCCTCCTCCTGGGCCAAGCGCTTGGCCGCATTCAGGGCCATGTAGAGCACAAGCCCATAGGTGACGACCGTCACGTCCCGGCCAGGACGCACGACCTTGGCCCTGCCGAAGGGCACCAGGTAGTCGGCATCCGGCTCGGGCCGGCGCGCGGCCGCATGCCGATACAGGCCCTTGTGTTCCAGAAACAGGACCGGATCGCGCAGCCGGATGGCCGTCTTAAGTAGCCCCTTGGCGTCGGCCGCGTTCGAGGGAAAGGCGATGTACCAGCCCGGGAAGTGGGCGAACGTGGCCTCGATGTTCTGGCTGTGGCAGAGCCCGCCGTGGATGTAGCCTCCTACGGGCACGCGCACCACGACCGGGGCCTCCCAGCCGTTGTTGGACCGGTATCGGATCACGGACAGCCCGTTGCGCAGCTCCGACATCGCAGGCCAGATGTAGTCGCCAAACTGGATCTCCACTACAGGCTTAAACCCCCGCAGGGCCAGGCCGATGGCCGTGCCTACAATCGAGGCCTCGGCCAACGGAGAGTTAAAGCAGCGCTCCGCTCCGAAGCGCTCCGTAAGCCCGCGGGTGGCCGTAAAAACACCGCCTTTGGGTCCCGCCACGTCCTCCCCGTATACGAGCACGCGCTCGTCGCGGGCCATCTCCTCATGCAGAGCGTGGTTGATGGCGTCCACCATGACGATGAGCTCCCCAGAGGGCTCGCCTTTCTCGTAGGCGAATTCGTAAGCGCCCTCGAAGAACACGTAGCGCTCGGCCGTCTGGGGATCCGGATCGGGTCGAGACTCGGCCCAATCGGAGGCCTCATCTACGCGCCGGCGCACCTCAAGGCGTATGGCCTCCAGATCCGCCTCGTCGACCAGAGCCGCCTCCAAGAGCGCCTGCTCCAAGCGCCGGATGGGATCTCGACGCCGATCGGCTTCGAGCTCCTCTTCGGAGCGGTACTTGCGATGATCATCGCTTGAGGAGTGCGGCAGGAGCCGCACCACGTGCGCGTGCAGTACAACGGGACCTTGGCCAGATCGGGCCAACTCGACGGCCTGCCGGGCGACGGCCCAGGACTCGAAGAAGTCCGTGCCGTCAAACTCCAGCACGTTTACGCCCTCATAGCCGCGGGCGATTCGGGAGATGCCGCTCCATTCTCCGCTTCCGGCTGTCTGCTGCCAGACCGGCACGCTGATGGCGTATTTGTTGTCCTGCACCACGAAAAGCACAGGCAACCGTTCGCGGGCGGCCCAGTTGAGCGCCTCATGCCAGACGCCCTGACTTGTACCCCCCTCGCCGATCCCCACATAGACGAGCTCGTCTACTTTGAGCCGCTTGATCCCCATCGCGCATCCGACGGCGGGCAACAGCTGGTTGCCCACGGAGCTAGAGGGAGAGACGATGCGCAGTTCGGGATAGCTGAAGTGCTCCGGCATCTGGCGGCCGCCCGAGCTGGGGTCCTCGGCCTTAGCTAGATGGGCCAGCAGAACCTGCTCCGGTCGCATGCCGAGCTGAAGCACGAGCGTAAGATCCCGGTAGTAGGGAAAGAGCCAATCTTTGCCCGGTATTAGGTTCGCGCCCAGAGCGACCTGCACGGCCTCATGGCCTGAGGTGCCGATGTGAAAGGCCCCCTTACCCTGCTTCAGCAGGGTGAGCATCTTCTCATCCAAGCGCCGGGCCGTGAGCATGGTCCGGTAAAACCCGAGCAGGGCCTCCAGCGGAAAATCGCCCACCTTGGCCGGCGGAAGCGTAAGCACCTCCCCGTCACCTCGTAGACCGAGCTCCGCGTTGCGCTTGCGTGCCATGGTCGCGTCCTCTTTCGTTGGGGGGACTCTCGGAAGCCCTGGGCAAAATAGAAACCGCTCCTTCTGCAGTGCAAGGACCTCTTCCTTCGCCTTGCTCCCCACGGAGGTCGGCCCTATATTCGAGGGCCTACACAAAAGATCCCCCCGATGGGCCGTGCACCGGGCCGTAATCCGGCTACGAAACGCCTCTTTCTACGCCCATCACGGCGTTTTCGCAGAAGAGCACACCCTGGGGGGGCGCTACGAGATCGATCTGGACGTGGAACTTGACATCAGCCGGGCCGCGGAGACGGACGCCCTGTCGCACACCGTCGACTACGAGCGCCTGTACGGCTTCGTACGCCAGGTGGTCCTGGAAAACCGTTTCTTTTTGCTTGAACGTCTGGCCTACCGAATCGCGCACGCCGTACTGGAGGAATTCCCGCAAGCGCTCAGCGTAGAGGTCCGGGTGCGCAAGCCCAACCCTCCGGTGGGGGGTGTCTGCGATTACGCCGAGGTCATCTACCGATGCCCACGGCCTACATCGGCGTAGGATCCAATCTCGGGGATCGCTGGGGCAATCTCGAGCAAGCGGCCCGGTGGGCGGCGCTTCGGGGGCGGTTTTGGATCCTGCGCCGCAGCCGGGTTCGGGAATCCCCGCCGCAGGGCCCTTGGCAACCGTATTTTTACAATCAGGTCTGGGAGGTGTGTACAAACCTGGATCCGGAGGCGCTTCTGGAAGAACTGCAAACCATCGAAAGCCTCATGGGCCGCCCCGCGACCCGACCCCGCTGGGCCCCCCGGGTGATCGATCTGGACCTGCTGCTGTATGAGACGCAAAACTGGCGCTCGGCGCGGCTCACGCTGCCGCATCCCCGGATGGCGGAGCGCGCCTTTGTGCTGGAGCCGCTTTTGGAGCTGCTGCCCGAGGGTCGGCATCCGGCCTCGGGGCTGATGTATCGGGAGCTGCTCGCTTGCCTGAGGGCCTCTCCCTTGCCCATAGTAGATCCGGACCGCCTATGCAGCGCCCCCCCGCTACAGTACCCCGTTACTTGGTCGTAGAAGGCGTCATCGGCGTGGGCAAAACAAGCTTGGCCCGGCTGCTGGCGCATCGGCTGGGGGCCCGGTTGGTGTTGGAGGCGTTCGAGGACAATCCGTTTCTGCCCAGGTTTTACGAGGATCCGGGCCGATACGCGTTCCATACGCAGCTAGCCTTTTTGGCCAGCCGTTATCGGCAACAGCGCGAACTGCTGACCCCGGACCTGTTCGCGCAGCACCTGGTGAGCGATTATCTGTTCGAGAAGGATCGCATCTTCGCGCACCTGAACCTCTCGGGAGATGAGCTTAAGCTCTACGAAAGCATCTTCCAACTTATGGCCACTCAGGTGCCCCCTCCGGATCTGGTCGTGTACCTGCGCGCAAGCGTCGAGCGGCTTTTGGAGAACATCCGCCAACGGGGTCGGCCCTACGAACGGCATATTACGCGCGAATACCTGCAGGCGCTTAGCCAGGCCTACGATTTTCACTTTCTGCGGTATCGGCGCTCCCCGCTGCTGATCGTGGACGCCACGGAGCTGGACTTCGTGCACGATCCGGAGGACCGGGAGCTGCTTCTGGAGCAGATCCTGCATCGTCCCTGCACGGGAACGGTCTACTTTCATCCCCCCAGAAAGGGCCCCCGTTAGATGGTCCGGCTTTTTTTCTTATTCGCTCTGCTATACTTCGGCTACCGCCTGCTGCGTTACTTATTGAGCCACCGGGGGGCAACCTCAAAGCCCCCCTCTGTAGAGGACGCGGAATACGAGGAGCTCTCATGAGCTGCATGGTCCAAGTCTTGCTCAGTTGCCTGCTGGTTTCGCTTGGCCTTCCCCTCTGGGCTCAGCCCGAACGGGAGCTAGCGTATGCGCGCGCCGTCGAGGAGGCGCGTTTAGCGCTTACGGTGCGGGATCTGGTGCGCTTCGGTCATCGGCTTGGGGGAAGCCCCTCCAACGAGCAGAGCGCGGCCTATCTGCTCGGCGCATTCCGCGCCATGGGCCTGGAGGCCGAGCTGCGGCTAGACCCTCCGCGCTGGACTTGGTGGTTCGACACCTTCGCGGTGCGCCTGCTGGCGCCGCAAGAGCGAGCCCTTTCGCATCCTTGGCCCGCCCCGTATTCCCCGAGCGCCGGCCCCCTGCGGGCTCCGGTTCTGCTGTTCCGTCCGGATGTGCGCAGGGAACACGTACAGGGCCGGATCGTGCTCATCGACGGGCTCGATCGCCGCAACGCGGCCCTCTACGATACCCTGGCCCGCTGGGGGGCGGTCGCGTTGCTCACCGATGCGCCCCGATGGGAGAACGCCTACTCGGACTGGGCCTTCATCAGCTCGCTTCCGGCCCGGCCCCAGAACCCCATCCCCATGGTCTGCCTGTCGCGCAACGATGGAGCCTGGATCCGGGAGCGGCTGGCCCGGGGCGAGCCGGTGGAGCTTTTCCTCATGCTGCGGTCCCACATAGCCTGGCGCCGGCCCTGGACGGTTTTGGCCTCCCTGCCGGGTCAACGACCCGACTACTACCTTGTCTGCGCGCACGGCGATGGGGACGCCGGCGGACCGGGGGCGGACGATAACGCCTCGGGCGTGGCCGGGGTTTTGGAGATCGCGCGCGTGCTCTCCGAGCAGGTGCGCGCCGGGACCCTGCCACAGCCCCTCTATGGGATGCGCTTCGCCGTCTGGGGCAGCGAGTACTTCTCCACGGAGGCCTTTGTGCGCGCGGAGGCCGAAGCCGGCCGGCTTGGCCGCATTCGGGGGGTGTTCAACTTCGATCAGATCGGCACCGGAGCGGAAAAACAGGCCCTGTACTTCGAGTCCAACGACGTGCCTTACAACGAGACGCTGTTGCGCACGCTGGAGTCGATCGGCCGCGCCTACGCGGGCCGGGCCGGTTTTTGGCCCCAAGCGTACACAAACCCCAGCCAGGGGGGCACGGATTCGTACGTATTTCTACACGATTACCTACGCGACCGGCTCCGTATACCGGGAGCCGATACGATCCGGATCCCCGCCACGACGGTTTACACAGCGGCCTGGAACCGTCTGGCCCGCCTGCCGCAGACCCCGGGCTGGGGGCCGCCCGATACGGTAGAAATCGATTACTCCCGCTACTACCACTCCTCGCTCGACGTGCCGGAGCTCACGACCGACCGGGAGCCGTTTCGCATGGCCTGGGCGGCGCGAGCTGTGGGGATCGCCCTGCTGCGCCTGGCTTGGGGGGCCCAACAAGAGGCCCCTAGATACCGGAGGCGATGAGCAGCTCGATGTCCCGATGGGGGAGGTTGATCTGAGAGGCCAAGTGCTTTTTGGTCACGTAACGGCGATACACGTAAGTGCCCGTGCGCAGGCTCACGCTGCGCCAGAGGGCGTCGTTTAAGCTTCCGGCCTCCCCGATTTCCAGAAGCAGGGGCAAGAGCACGTTCGTCAAGGCTAGCGAAGCCGTGCGCGCCACCGTGGCGGGCATGTTGGGCACGCAATAATGCGTGACCCCGTGCTCGACGTAGACGGGCTGTGAAAGCGTCGTAGGGCGGCTGGTCTCGATACAGCCCCCCTGATCGATCACCACGTCCACGATCACGGAGCCCGGCTTCATGGAGGCGACCATCTCCTCCGTCACCCATATGGGGGCGCGGTAGCCTGAGCGCATCACGGCCCCGATGAGCACATCGGCCGAGCGCACAGCGCGCGCGATGTACTCCGTATTGGCCATGGCCGTGATCACGCGCCGATCCAGGGCGTTTTCGATGCGCCGGAGGGCCGATAGGTTGTCGTCCAGGATCACCACCTGCGCGCCAAAGCCCAGAGCCGTTCGGGCTGCGTACTCGGCGATCGTGCCCGCGCCCAGGATGACGACCGTGGCCGGGGGCACGCCCGAAATACCCCCCAACACGATCCCTTGTCCGCCTTGGGGGCTTTCCAGGTAATGGGCGGCGATCTGCACGGAGAGGCTTCCGGCGATCTCGTGCATCATGCGCACAAGCGGAAAAGACTGATCGGTGTCCTGGATGAACTCGTAGCCGATGCCCGTTACGTTGCGCTCCACCAGGGCGCGGAAGAACTCCGAGGGCGTAACCCCCAGATGCAACGCGGAGATCAGGACCTGTCCGTCGCGCAGCAGGGACCACTCCTCTTCGGTGGGCGGGGCGATCTTGACGATGAGATCGCTTTTTTCGTACAGCTCCTCCGCCGACAGGGCGATCTCGGCCCCGGCCTCGACGTAATCGCGGTCTCCGAATCGGCTAAGCCGTCCCGCGTCTTTCTCGACAAAGACTTGATGGCCGTTTGCCACGAGCACGGCCACGGCATAGGGCACAAGCGAGACGCGGCGTTCTTCATGGGCGATCTCTCGGGGCACCCCGATTCGGTACGAGGCGCGCTGTTGGCGTAGCTTCGCAGGCCGCTCCAGCGTAATAGGCTGCCACTCGGGCGTAATGCCCCGGGGTGAACGCGTCTCCATGCCGTGCTTCCGTGGTAAACGCGAAATTAGAAATCGCCTGAGGGCTCGTGCAAAAGGGGGGCGGGCCATAAGCCTCGCTCCCGACGGTAGGCGCGGAAGGCCTCCAGACGTTGGCGATCTAGCCGCTTGCAGAGCCATCCAGGCCGACCACCGGAGAGGCTCCGCTCCAAAGCCCGCCACCGCACCGGTCCCAACCCCTCGGAGGGATCTGCGATGAGGCTAGCCCCGGCTGTCCCCCGACGCCCATCCCAGGAGCAAGCCCAGTCGCTTGAGGCCAGCACACAGAGCCGCTCCTGCGCGCGCACCAGACCAAGCGCCCGCCACAGCCGACGGGCATAGGCCCGCCGACGTCGATCCAGGACCACCGTAGCGGCCGGAACCAAAAGCAGGTCCACCTCCGCAGGGACAAGCGAGGGATGCCACAGATCGGCGCAGATCACCACGCTCAAGCGCCAATCTCCCACGGAAAGCCGCATCGGCCCCCCACCAGGCTCGACCCCTCGGCGGCGTTCATGGGTGAGCAGGCAGCGCTTATCATAAAAACCCAGCAGCGCCCCCTCCGGATCAAGCACCATCGCCCGGTTGCGCAAACACCCCGCCTCGTCGCGCACCAGGACCGATCCGCCCACTAGGTAGATCTGCAGCCGCCGAGCCCAACCGCGAAGCAACCGGAGCTCCTCAGACTCGGTCCAGAGCGCCGGAGCGGAGGCAGCGGACCAGTACTCCGGCAGCACCACCCAGAGGGGATCCTCCGAGCAGACCCGACGCAGGGACTCCAGAGCTTGCGCAAGAGCCCGTGCGTTTTCCTCCGGGCGCTCGGACCGGAGAAGCGGCTGTAGCACGGCGACGGTCACGAGCGCACCAACGCGGCCGAACCCACCATCAAGGCCGCAAGTCCCAGCCAATACCCCCAGGAAAGCAGCGAGAAGGGCAACAAGGGGCTGCCATACCAGATCCAACAGAGCACCACAAGCAGTAGCCCATACAACAGGGGCACGAGAGCGATGAGGTCCCCTAAGAAAGCCGAAAGGGGTTGTCGGAGCAGGACCAGCAGCAACAGCAGTATCGTGGAGAGCACCATCCACAAGGGGCCTATGGCGAAGGCCCACTCCTTGAACCCCATCACAGGGGCTAGCTGACGCAGCTCCGGAAGCCAGCGCAACACGTCCAAGGCGCTGTATCCGCTCCGCAGATCGACCACCTCTGCGGGCACCCATCGACCCAGGAGCGCAAGAGGCTGGGCCAAACGGCCCGGGAAAGCCTCATTGAGGCTCCAATAGGAAAGCCGGGCGAACGGCAGGCTCAAGGCCACCAGGCCTAAGGCGACCGCACCCCAGGCGATAGCGCGCGTCCATCTGAGCGTGAGCCGAGAACCCATAGCCATCCCCGCTGGAGCATTCAAAACTATGCCTTATGCACCGCCGGAACAAGCCGCCGCGAGCGTTTTCGCGAACGGGCCATCCGGATTTCGAGTCCAAGCCCGCGCCATGCGCCTTGACCGATTGATTTCGCCCGTCGGTTGCCGGGCCTCTGGAGGCGTATCCGCCTGGAATCGGCAAGTAAAACGGCTAAAAGATCCGCACAATGCCGCGGGTGTACCGGCTAGGATGCTGACGGACGTCCTCGGCCAGACGCCGCAGGGCCACGAGGGTCGAATCCAGGCTCCAGTATAGCCGCTCGTCGTTGAGCAGCAACCCCAGCGTGCCCTGGCCTTGGTTGATTTTGCGCAGGATTTCGTTCAGCTCCCGCTGCCCCTCCTCAAGCCCGGCCAGGGCCCTTCGAAGGTCGCGGAGGTTCGCCTGCAGGGCGCGCTCCAAGCTGTCCAAGCGAGCGGGATCGGTGAGCTCAGCTCCCTGCTCGGCGGTTATCCGCAGCGCTTCGATGGCGCGTTCCAGGTCCTGAGCACGACGCTCCAGGATCTGCGCCAAGCTCTGGGTCAGCGACCGCAGATTCGTAAGCGTACCCTGTAGCTCCTCTCGCCCCCCCTGCCGCAGCAGCAGCTCTACTTCCTGCAAGGTCCCGCTGAGCCGATCCAGGGTCCGGGTGGTCTTGTCCACGATCGGGCGCGCCTCTTGCTGCAGTTGTCCGGCAAACCCCTCATCGTACTGCCCGAGGAGAACCCCGTTGTGGGAGACGGGCTCCGGGTCGTCGCCTAAGATGAGGGAGACGGCTTTGGTGCCGATGAGGTCCGTGCTGACGATCAAGGCTCGGCTGTCGCGCGGGATCCGGATCCCCCGGTCGATGCGCAAGTGCACGCGCACGCCTTCGGGCACAAGCTCCATACGGGCTACGGAACCCACTTTGACCCCGGCGATCTGCACGGGGTTGCCCACAAGCAACCCGTCGACCTTTTCGTAGATGGCCGTTACCATGTAAGAGCCCCCGAGTAAGGGGATGTCACGTAGAAAAAGCACCCCCGCATACAGGGTGACTATGGTGAGCAGGATCGCCAGGCCCACTTTGATTTCGTTCTGGTAGCGCTTCACCGCGCGGTCTCCTTAGCTCATAGCTGATACTCGCTAGCCTTTACGAAACGCAACAAGATGGGATCCTGACTGCGGCGCATCTCCTCGATGGTGCCGACCCAGTGCAGGCGGCCCTCGTGCAACAACCCGGCCCGATCGGCGATCTGCAGCACGCTGTGCATGTCGTGCGTAACCACAATGGAGGTCACGCGCAGCTCACGGGCCAATTTGCGAATGAGCTCGTTGATAGTCTCCGCCGTCTCGGGATCTAAACCTGAGGTAGGCTCATCATACAAGATGAACTCCGGCTCTAGGGCGATGGCTCGGGCCAAACCGACGCGCTTGCGCATGCCCCCCGAAAGCTCGGCCGGGTACTTGTGCCCCATATCCTCTAGGCCCACCTCGGCCAGACAGCGTCGCACACGCTCTTGGATCTCCGCCTCAGTCCACCGACGGCCCCCGACCATGCGCAGAGGAAAAGCCACGTTTTCCGCCGTGTTCAAAGAATCGAACAGCGCCGCGCCCTGAAAAAGCACACCGAAGCGGCGCCGCACCCGGCGCAGCTCCTCGTAAGAGAGCTGAAAGATGTTCTGATCGTCCACCCACACGGTGCCGCTATCGGGCACGAGCAATCCCACCAGGTGCTTCAGCAGGACGCTTTTGCCCGTGCCGCTGCGGCCTATGATGCAGAATGTCTCCCCCTCATAGATGGACAGGTCCACGCCCCGCAGCACGGGCTGACCATCGAAGCTCTTCTGCAGGGCCTCAACTCGGATACGAACCCTATGATGGCTTCCGAACACCGTTTACAACAGCAGGGCGGCCAGGATGTAATCGGCAAGCAACACGGTGATACACGAGATCACAGCCGCTCTTGTCGTGGCCCTTCCGACCCCTTCCGCCCCTCCGGAGGCATAATAGCCCTGATAGCAGCTAATGGAGCTCACCAGAAAGCCGAAGGTAACGGCCTTGGTGAGCATGAAGGTCACATCAAAGGGCTTAAAGAAGCTGCGCGCTCCTACCAAAAACTCAGCCGCGGGCAGCTCCCCAGAAGTCACACCGGCCACTATGCCCCCCGCTATGCCCACCACAGCCGCAGCCGTGATGAGAACGGGAAACATGAGCACACCAGCCAGCACCCGGGGAAGCACAAGAAACGAAACGGCGTTGAGGCCCATGACCTCTAGGGCGTCGATTTGCTCCGTTACGCGCATCGTGCCCAGCTCGGCCGCGATACGCGCGCCCACGCGTCCGGCTAGCACAAGGGCCGAGATCACGGGCGCTAGCTCCAAGATCACGGACTCCGTCACGATGCTGCCGATCACGGATTTCGGCACAAGGCCCGAAACGAACTGATAGGCGGTCTGCAGCGTGGTCACAGCCCCTGAGAAAGCCGCCGCCACCACGACGATGGGCAGGGAGTCGATGCCGATCCGCACCGCTTGGACGAACAGATTGGCCCTGTAGGTGCGCCATTCGTGCACGGAGCGGAAGGCCTGCGCCAACAGCAGGCCATACCGGCCCACGTGGGCTATGGCCCCGAGCGCGGTAGAAGGGGTCATAGGCCTTGGAGGTCTCCTTGTTGCCCCGCACCCCAGGGGGCGTCAGGCTTTACGTCCCACCGCCGCGCAAGGTTTCCAGGATGCGTCCCAGCTGCAGCAGGCGCTCCTCTTCAAAAGGTCTTCCTAAAAGCTGCGCCCCAATAGGAAGCTCCCAGGAGTGCCATCCGATGGGCACGACCAGACCCGGCACCCCAGCTAAATTGGCCGTCACCGTGTATACGTCGGCTAGGTACATCTGCAGCGGATCCTGCAGGCGTTCGCCCAGCTTGAAGCCCGGCGTGGGCGCAGGAGGAACCAGCAGCACATCGACTTCCTCAAAGGCCCGCATGAAGTCCTCTTGGATGAGCCGACGCACCCGCTGCGCCTTGCCGTAGTAGGCTTCGTAGTAGCCTGCGCTCAGCACGTAGGTGCCGAGCATGATGCGACGCTTGACCTCGGTGCCAAAGCCCTGGGTGCGGGATAATTTGTAGAGCCGCACCAAGGGGCTGTCGGGGTTCTCAAGCCGCTCCGCGTAAGAGGCCGCGGCTTCCTCGTCCCCTGCAGCGCGGGCGCGCTCTAGCGCCTCACGTAAGGCCTGGGCCTCTTGCCCTAAGGAGGCCATAACGGCCTCCATCGGGGCCCGATACCCGTAGTGAATGCCGTCATAGCGCGCCAAGTTCGAGGAGGCCTCCGCGGTGGCCAGGATGTAATAAGTGGCGATGCCGTACTCCGTGTGCGGCAGGCTCACCGCACGCAGCTGAGCACCTTCTTGCTCCAGAGCGCGGGCCAGTTCCTCAAGAGCCCGGCGGATCTCCGGATCCAGCCCTTCGGCGTAGTACTCACGCGGCAAGCCTATGCGCAGGCCGCGCACGCTTGCGCTCTGGATGAGCTCCGCATAACGGGGCACAGGGTGCGGCATAGAGGTGGCATCTTGCGGATCGGGTCCCGCGATGACCTCCAGCAGGCGCGCCACCTCCTCTACGGTGCGGGCCATGGGGCCGATGCAATCCAGCGAAGAGGCGAAGGCCACAAGCCCGAAGCGCGAAACACGTCCGTAGCTGGGCTTTAAGCCCACGACCCCGCAGAGCGCGGCCGGAAGCCGTATGGAACCCCCGGTATCGGAACCCAAGGCGGCGTCGCATAGCCTCGCGGCCACGGCCGCGGCGCTGCCGCCAGAGGAACCTCCGGGCACGTATTCGGGCCGATGGGGATTGCGCACAGGGCCGAAGGCGGAATTCTCGTTCGATGAGCCCATGGCGAACTCATCGAGGTTCGTCTTGCCGATCAAGAGCGCATCGGCCTCCCGAAGCCGAGCGACCACGGTGGCATCGTATAGGCTCTGAAAGCCCTCGAGCATGCGCGAGGCGCAGGTGAGCCGGCGGCCCCGCACGGCGATGTTGTCCTTGATGGCCACAACCATTCCCGCCAGAGGTCCGGCCTCTTTTCGGCGGATGCGCGCCTCGATGCGCTCGGCCTCCTGCAGGGCCTCTTCGGCCCAGACGTCCAAGAACGCGTTGAGCTCGGGATTCCGCTCGGCGATGCGATCCAGATACAGCTGCACGCGTTCGCGCAGGGTGATCTCGCCCCGCTCCAGCGCGGTGCGCAGGCTTTCGTAGGTGGTCATAAACCCAAGAAAGCGCCTCTCTTATGCGGCCGATGGGTTCTTTGAGTCCTCAGGAGCCTCCTTGGCAAGCGGTGGACGTGGCGGTTCAAGCCGGTCCGCAGGACGGCTGAGCTCGTCCTGAATCTCCCGCGTCGCGCGCTTGAACTCGCGAATCCCCGTGCCGAGTCCCCGGGCGATCTCCGGGATGCGCTTGGCCCCAAATAGCAGCAGAATGGCCAGAAAAATGAGGATCAGTTCCCCGGTGCCAAGACCAAACATGACCATTTCCTCTTTGATTTAAACCAAGCTACGCCGCCTGAGAGCGCAATGTCAATCCATCCCAGGGATAAGGCTTTGGGGCTGCCGGCCGCGCCAACTAGCGCAGCCGGCCCACCAAGAAAGCCCGCTCTAGCCTAACAGGGCCCGCCTCGAGGCGCACGCCGTAGAGGCCAGGCGGCACAGGCGTGCCAAGGGTGTTTCGGCCGTCCCAGCGCAACAGATGACGTCCTGAGGCGATCATGCCCTCGAAAAGCAGGCGCACCCGTCGCCCCATGGCGTCAAAGATCCAGACCCGCACGATTCGCGCCTGCGGCGCCTCCATGGGTATGAGCAGCTCTGGGCCCACGAACGGGTTCGGATAAGGCGTCCCCAGCGCCCATGTGCGCACAGGGGACGACTCGGCTTCCTGGGCCGTGCCGCGAAGGACGGTCCAAGAAAGGGAAAGCGGCTCCCCCTCAGAGCCCGCAGCAAGCGCTGCGCGCACGCTCACGTAATGCGTGCGCAGGTTCGGACGTGCAATAAAGGCCCATGGATACCGCCCAGAAGGCCGAGCCCGCCCGTCCATGGCCGCCCACAACAGCACGTACTCCTGGGTCTCGGCTCGATATCCGACCCAGCTCTGCGGGCCCAAGCTGGAATCTAACCGAACCGCCTCCAGACCCGCGGCACCGGCCAGGCGCAGGCGCAGCTCCAGGCCCATGAAGGGCTGCTCGGATTCGCACTCAAGCCGCAGGCCCTCATTCGAAGTGTGCAACCACAGGCGCAAGGGGGCCAAGGAGGCTATGCCTGCTGAGGGCTCGGACGCGGCCACCTGGCCCGCGGGCAGCGGTAAATCGTCCGGCCAGCGGCCGCGCAAAATGGCCTGCACCAGCACCACAAGATCCCGTACATCGATAAGGCCGTCTCCATCCGGAAAAGGAAACAGATCAAGCGCCCGCCTCTCTAGCTCCTGAAGAGCCCGGCGGCCTAGGACCCCCTCTATACCGCGTACGAGATCCAAAACGTTGACAAGCCCGTCTCCCTGCCCGTCTCCGCGGCCGTGAAGGCCCGTTGCGGACACGGGGATCTCCAGCACACCCCCTAGGCCGTCGTGCGTAAGCCGAACCCGGCCGCGCTGCGGACCGAATTGGCTCTTGGTGGGCTGAAAACGAACCGTGAAACTCGCCTCCGCGCCTGGGGCGACGGTGGCCTGACTGGGCTCCACCGTAAAGAGCGCGTTGGTGCTGGAGACGGCCAAGACGCGCAGCGGCCGCGACCCACCAGGGTTGCGCACCTGAAAGGCGGCCTGCTTCGTCTGCCCTACCGCTACAGCTCCGAGGGCGAGTGAATCGACGGAGCTAACGGCATACGCAAGACGGGCCCGAACTTCAAGCAGCATGCGATCGCGGCCCAGCCGCAAGGTGGCCGGCCGTCCATCCGGACGGGCCTGCGCGCTTCGGAGCCCGCCTATCTCGAGCGTGGTCTGGGCGCTCGACAGCCCCTGCGACAAGGGCAAGACCCGCCATCGAAGCCGCATCCAGGGCCGATAGGCTCCCGTACCTAGCCCCGAGCCGGTGGGATCTAAGGCCAGCACGCGCACCCGGCCCGTGGAGTCCTCCGCCTCCAGGCGCCAGCCGGCGGCCCAACCCGGACCAGGCTCTAGCCCCATCCAAGCCAGGCGGGCCGGATCATAGCGCAACTCAAATTGGACCCCTCCCAAACGGGCGCTTGTGTCTGCGTACGCAAGCGCTAGCTCCACTCGGTAGTCTGCCGTGTCCTCCCAGACGGAGGCCCTCTCTAAGACAAAGCCCAGGGCGTTGACCGTATCCAAACCCCCGCCCCGCAGGGGTACGCTCGTCGGAGATCCCCCGGCGTTGTGGGACCAGCGGATCTGCCCAGACGCGGAACCCGCTTGCACGGGCGCAAAGCGCACCGCGTACTGGCGAACCTGACCCGGATCCAGGCTGGCGGAGTCGGCAGGGGATACCGAGAACCCCTCCCCGGTTACCTCTGGCGGTCCCAATCGAAGGGGACGGGAGCCCGCGTTGCGCACCTCGAGGGTTCGCTCAGCCCTCGCGCCCAGGGGCACGAAGCCAAAATCAAGCAACTCCGGGCTTACGCGAAACAGGGGCGCCACAGCGCGCACCTGCAGATCATCCAGACGCAGCGTGCCGGATCCAGAGGTCTCAAACTGAAAGCGCACCTGCGATTGCCCCAGCAGGGTCGCAGGGATGCGAAAGACCCGCTCTTGGTACGTGTTCACGGCAGCCGGCACGGTCGAATCCCCGGCCGCGATCAGCACCGCGGGCGAGCCTCCGCCGGCGAGGGCGCGAATCGTGAGCGTTTTGCTGAGCTGTGAAGTGCGCACCCAATATCGGAGCTCCGCTTCGGTGGCCCCGCGCAGGTCCACAGGCGGCGTAAGAACCTGCCCCGCCGCCTGTGCGTTGTGCATGAGGTTCAACCCCCCAGAACCTGGGCTTGGGGCCTGATCATCTGTTCGCCAACCGGAGCCCGAAGCACTCCATCCGGCCGGCAGGTTGGGCCGCTGAGCGCTGCTAAAGTCCTCTCGCCAAATCACAACCGGCTGTCCTGCGGCCCCCTCGGCAAAGGCGATCGACAACAGCACGCCGATCCACGTGCGATACATGGCAAACTCCCTCCCTACGCTTGCGGCTGGTGTTAAGACCCAGCGCCCCAGAAGAAAGGTTACCGGCTCGGGATTTAGGCGGTGCGCGGCAGCCGGCGTAGCCGTAGCCGAAGCGAGTTGCCGATCACCATGACGTCCGATAAGGCCATGGCGGCCGCGCCGATCATGGGGCTAAGCAGTAGACCGAAGGCCGGATACAGGAGGCCCGCTGCTACGGGTATCGCGGCTGTGTTGTAGAAAAAGGCCCAAAACAGGTTTTGCTTGATCGTGCGCACGGTCAGGCGCGCCAGCTCCACGGCGCGCGCCAACTGCCGTAGGTCGTCGGCCCACAGCACCACGGAGCTGGATTCGGCCGCCACATCCGCACCGCGGCCCATGGCGATTCCCACATCGGCTTGAGCCAAGGCAGGAGCGTCGTTGACGCCGTCGCCCACCATGGCCACGCGCCGGCCCTCTTGCTGCAGCCGGCGGACGCAGGCGGCCTTCTCCTCGGGCGGCACTTGGGCCCAGAGGCGATCGATGCCAACCGCCTCGGCCACGGCACGCGCCGCCTGTGCTCGATCTCCGGTCAGCATAAGGAGCTCCAGGCCCAATCGACGCAGCGCGACCACCGCGGCTTGGGCCTCCGGTCTGGGCTCATCGAGCAAACCCAGCAGGCCCAACAGACGGCCTTCGACCGAAACGGCCAGCACGGTCCGACCGCGGCTGCTTAGCTCCGCTGCATGGGCCCAGAATTGTTCGGGTCCGTCGGCGCGCGCCACCCAATCCGGTGCGCCGACCCAAACCTCCTTGCCCAAGACGCGGGCCCGTACGCCCCGACCTGGGTGGGCTTCGAAGGCCTCTGGCTGCGGCAGCTCCGCCAGACGCTCGCAAGCCCAAGCCCAAAGCGCCTTTCCCACGGGGTGTTCGCTTAGGGCCTCGGCAGCCCCGGCCCAACGGGCTAGCTCCTCCTCCGCGACCCCGTCCATCGGCACCACGTCCGTCACCCGAAGCCGCCCCAAGGTGAGCGTGCCGGTCTTATCCAAAAGCACCGTATCGACGCGGGCCAGGCGTTCGATCGCTGCGCCTCCCTTGAAGAGAATGCCCATCTCCGCCCCGCGCCCGATGCCCACCATGACGGCCGTGGGAGTGGCTAGCCCCATCGCGCACGGACAGGCGATGATGAGCACAGCCACCGAGGTCATCACGGCATAGCGCAGGGCGTGCTCGGAAGGTCCAAAGAGCAGCCAGGCAAAAAACGTCAAGACCGCTATCGCGATCACGATCGGAACGAAGTAGGCGCTTACCCGATCGGCCAAGCGCTGAATCGGAGCCTTGGACGTCTGGGCTTCTTGCACCAGGCGGATGATCTGCTGCAGGCGCGTATCGGACCCCACGCGCATGGCCACGAAGCGAAACGCGCCAGTTTGATTGAGCGTGCCGGCCCATACCCAATCGCCGGGGCGTTTGTCCACGGGCGCCGACTCCCCGGTAAGCAGCGACTCATCGACGCTCGAAGAGCCCTCTAAGATGCGCCCGTCTACGGGGATGCGCTCTCCAGGGCGCACCACTATGACGTCGCCCTCCCGCAGAGCCGCCACCTCTACCTCCTGCTCCCGGCCCTCTTGCCAGAGACGCGCTGTTCGGGGCTCTAGACGCATAAGCGCGCGCAGGCTTGCGCTGGCTTGGGCCGAGGCGCGTTTCTCCAGCAGGTTGCCCACGAGGATAAGCGTGACGATCGTGGCGGCCGTTTCGTAATACAGGTGCGGCTCCTGTCCGAAGGCCCGAAACCAGCCGGGTGTGACCGTGGCCAGCAGGCTATAGCCATAAGCGGCGCTTGCGCCGATCGAGACCAGTACGTCCATGTTGGCCGATCCGCCCCGCAAGGCCCGCCAGGCGCTCGCGAAAAAGCCCCGTCCCGCCCCGAACACAACGGCGCCCGCAAGCAACGCCTGCACCCAGGCTTGTCCGGGGAAGTCCAAATGAAACATGGAGATCACGAAAACGGGCGCAGTAAGCAGGGCCGCCCATCCGACCCGGCGCCGGTAGGCGCGGTATAAGCGCTCCTGGCGGCCCTCGGGCTCGGCCTCCGAGTCGAGGGGCTGGACCGCATAGCCCAGCCGCCGAATCGCGCGCTCCAAGATCTCCCTTTGCGAGGGCCCGGGTACGTAGCGGATCCGCACCTCGCGCGCAAGCAAGTCGGCCGAGGCCCCTAGAACACCGGGCAGCTTCTGCAGGGCCCCCTCGATGCGGGCTACACAAGAGGCGCATTCCATATCCGGCACCCGAAACACGGCCAACTCCAGCGGCACCCGATAGCCGGCCCGCTCAACAGAGCGCAGCAAGGCCTCCAGCTCGCAGGCCTCGGGATCTACGTCCAAGGCGGCCTCCCGTGCGGCGAAATTGACGCAGGCGCCCCTGACACCGGGGGTTTCCCGAAGCACGCGCTCCAGACGCAGAGCGCAGCCGGCGCAGTCCATACCTTCGACGGGAAGCAGAAGCCGCAGCGTCGTCTCGCGCATCGTCTTGCTATCGCTCCTCCGCATGTGCGCGCACGATGCGGATCACGTCCCCTACGTGCTCATCCTCTAGCCGATAATAGACCACACGCCCCTGACGACGGGGGCGCACCAGGCGCAGGTCCCGAAGCCGGCGCAGCTGATGGGAAACAGCCGAAACGCTTAGCCCCGTAAGGAGGGCTAGCTCATGCACGCAGAGCTCCCGTTCAAGCAGGGACAAAAGCAGCTTAAGCCGGGTCCGGTCCCCCATCGCCTCCAACAGCCCGGCCATCTCCTCCATAACCGACTCCGAAGGCATCGCACCCCGAACGGCCGCAATAGCGGCCGGATTAACACAGGCGGGGGGCGAGGCGGTTTTCATTTGCATAGTTGTTCAACTGTGCAAAATAAAGATAGCCTTTGCCTGTTTTCTCCGCAAGGGGGCTTTTTGTGCGGACGGGCCCTCCTTGGGCCGATCGGTTCGGAGGTCGCTATGCGGAGGCCAGGGGGGTCTTGCGGCGTCGCCAGTCGGCCAAGAAGCGCTCTAGCCCCACATCCGTAAGGGGGTGCCGCAGTAGCTGTTCCAGCACCTTGAAGGGCATCGTGCACACATCGGCCCCCATAAGGGCGGCCTCCACAACGTGCATGGGATGTCGCACGCTGGCCACCAACACCTGCGTGTTGAACCCGTAGTGGCGGTATATTGTGACGATCTGCCGCACAAGCTCCATACCTGAGGAGCCCACGTCGTCCAATCGCCCCACAAAGGGGCTCACGTACGCAGCTCCCGCCTTGGCCGCCACAAGGGCCTGGGCCGGGGAGAAAACCAGGGTGCAGTTGGTCGGGATGCCCGCTAGGGAAAGCGTTCGCATTGCCCGCACCCCATCGGGGGTCATGGGGATTTTGACCACGATGTTGGGGTGCAGCTTGGCCAGCTCGTGGGCCTCGCGCAGCATATTGTCGTAGTCGGTGGCCACGACTTCAGCCGAGACCGGACCCTGCGCGATCTGGCAGATCTGCAGCAGGTGTTCGAAGAAGTCTACCTCTCCCTCTTTGGCCACAAGCGAGGGATTGGTCGTCACCCCGTCGAGCAGGCCCAAATCGGCCGCTTGGCGGATTTCCTCCAGGTTGGCCGTGTCGAGAAAGAATTTCATGATCCGTTCCTCCTACTGGTTCTCTCCTTGCTCAGGCCTGGTTATCTGCATAGAGTCTCGACGCAGCCGGCGCAGGGTAGCCTGAACGTGCGCTTCCAGTCGCAGAATCCGCTCCAGCACGCGGGCATGAAAGCTTCCTTCGGGAAACTTGCCCTGCGCATCGGGTTTACCGGCTGGCAGTCCGCTCAAGAGCTCCAGGCAATCGTCTATGTCGTGGACCGCGTACAGGTGAAAGCGCCCCTCGGCGACGGCCTCTCGGACCTCGCTGTGAAGCATCAGATGTTGGACGTTGGCGGCTGGGATGATAACACCCTGATGACCCGTAAGCCCCTTTACGCGGCAGATTCGGAAAAACCCTTCGATTTTTTCGTTGACGCCCCCGACGGGCTGTAGCTCGCCTTTTTGGTTTACGGAGCCCGTGACGGCCAAATCCTGGCGAACGGGCACGTTGGCCAGGGCCGACAGGAGCGCGCACAATTCCGCAGCCGAGGCGCTATCGCCCTCGATGCGGCCGTAGTGTTGTTCGAAGACGATGCGGGCCGATATCGTAAGGGGCTGATAGAGCCCGTATTGCTGTCCGAGGTAGCCCTCCAGAATCAAGACGCCCTTATCGTGAATGGGCCCGCTTAGGCGCACCTCCCGTTGGATGTTGAGCACTTCTCCGCGGCCGTAGCGGATGCTCACCGTGATCCGGGCCGGATAGCCAAACTGAATGTCCGCCAATTCGACCACGGTAAGACCGTTGATCTCCCCCACGCGTTGGCCATCGGTGTTGACCAATAGGACGCCGCGGGCCACAGCCTCCTCCAGGTATTCAACCGGAAGGCTGGAGCGATACCAGCGTCTGGAGAGGGCTTCTTCGACGTCGCCGACTTCGACCAAAACGCGACGGCGCGTGCGGGGCGTGCGGGATCGGGCCACGTAGGCGGCCTCGCGCACTAGCCCGGCCAGTTCAGAAAAGCGCGTCGAAAGCCGCCCCTGATCTTCGACCATGCGCGCCGCATGCTCTATAAGCCGGCCTACAGCCCTCGGGGTCCAGTGCGGCAGGTGTTCCCGCTCGCAGACCTGACGCACAAAGGCCGCATAGGCCAGCTCCATCTCCGGGGTGCGCAGAACGGAATCATCGAACTCCGCCTTGATCCGAAACAGCTCCCCGAAGTCCGGGTCAAGGGCGTGCAAAAGCTCGTAATGCTCCTGATTGCCCATGAGCACAACCTTGCCCTCGAAGGGGATGGGTTCCGGATCCACGAAGACCGTATTGCCCATCGTGGGCTCTGGGCTTATGGGCTCGATGCGAATCTGGCGGGTCTGCAGCACGAGTTTAAGTGCTTCATAGGCGTAGGGGTTTAGAAGCAGCTGGTGCACGTTTACGAGCAGAAACCCCCCATTGGCCCAATGCAAGGCGCCGGGGCGCACGTAGGTGTAATCCGTGACCATCGCTCCGAACTGAAACTCATACTCAACGCGCCCCATGAGGGCGTTGTACGTCGGGTTGGGAACGCTCTCTATGGGGGCGCCTTCTTGCCCGGTGCGATCGACGAAGACGTTCACCCTGTAGCGGCGCCAGAGATCGAAAAATCCAGGCCGCAGAGGCTCCTGATTGTCCTCCTCAGCGGCCTCTTGAGCTTCCGTGGGCTCCTCTCGGTACAGCCGATCGATGACGCTTAAGATGAGGTCCTCTTGCACCAGATCCAGATAGCGCAGCACGTCTGGGACGGACTGGTACTTTTCGCGCAGCCGCCCCACGATGGAGTCGGCCAGTCGCTCCACAAGCCCCACGTTGAGTTCGTCGATGCGTTCTTGGATCGCCTCCCAATGCCGCAAGAGCTCTAGCTCCTGCTCCCGATGCGCCTCTCGCAACTGATCCCAGGCTTGGCGCAGGGTCTCCCGCTCAAGACGAGGTAGGCGCTTGAGCGCGCTGGGGCTCAGGGGGCGGCCCCGTTTATCCAGGGGCACGATTTCCAAGGCGCCGGAGTCCCCCTCGACAAACCCGAAGCCTTTTCGACGCAGCAACCGCTCCAGCTGCTGACGGCGGGCTCGCTCTTCACGCTCCAACTTACGCTCGAGCTCTTGACGCTGACGCAGGTAGTCTTGACCGGTAAGCGCGTGTGTGACGGCCTTTAGCATGGCCGTGACGGTTTCCTCCAGGTCCTTAGCAAAGCGCCGACCCCAGCCCGCCGGAAGCCGTAGAGCCAGGGGTCGATTGGGCTGGCGGAAGTTGTTCACGTACACCCAATCCTCTGGGGTGGGGCGAGCACGAGCCACGTCCTGCAGCACGCGCCGCAGAGCTGTTTCTTTGCCCACTCCGGGCTGGCCGGCCAGATACAGATGATACCCCGGAGCCGCTATGTTCACGGCCGTCCGGATGGCCTCCAGCGCCCTCGGCTGACCGATGAGGCCGGGATCGTAATCCAAGGCCGCCGTGCTCCGAAACCGCCATGCACGCGTGTCGGTGGCGCGGTAGGTTTCTTCGGCGCTGAGCAGACGGGGGGGCATGGACACTCCAAGTGGGCTAAGGGCGTGTGAGGAGTTTGCGGTACTCTGAACTGTGTCCGGGATCGACGGCGCTTAAGATCTCATAGGCGCGCCGTCGCAACGCCACGGGCGCCTCCTCCAGGGCCGCAACGAGTTCCCGGTACTTGGCCGTAAAAAACAGGTCCAGCACATATTGCCGCGAGGCGTCTTGAAAGACCTCGTAAATCCGCTCTAGAGCCTCTAGGATCCGCTCTCGGGCGGACTCAGGGTTCTGCAGGTAGGCGTCCAGACCCCGAAAATGATACAGGAAGAGCGCCTCGCGAAACGGCGTGAAACGCGCATCGAGCAGTTGGCTTATAAGCCAATAGCGGTTGTTTCGCTCCGCCGAAGGCCTCCACTGCTGTGCTCCTCCCCCCCTCTGGGCCAGGTCCACGATCCGACGGGCGATTTCCAGGAAGCGCGTGCCCCCTTGGGGGGAAAACGTGTCGTAGTCGTAACCCAGGATCAGATAGGCGTAAAAGTCCAAGGTCGAGGTGAGTTCGTCGAACTGCTCTAGGTTGTGCACCAGAGGCTGTCCCTGCACGTAACGGAAGCTCCAGCGGGGTTCCACAAGCTGGAGCACCACCGTTTGTTGATCGGATCCGTAAATGGGCCGACGACTGGTGACGGCCAACTGGGCCGTGTATTGGTCTCCGTCGCGCTGCACGAACACGATCTGCAAGGCGCATTCGATGCGCTCTTGGAGTTCGAAAAGGTCCTCGGTCCAGCGGTGTTGGTTCAGATACTCCTCGATTTGGGGCTTGAGCTGGCGCAGAAACTCCACACCCGTTCCTTCGAGGGCCCGCAGCTCGATCGAAACCGTGCAGGAGAGCTCCTGGGCTGCCGCCTGTCCGCCCCACAGGATCAGGCTCATTCCCAGAAGGCAGCTGCCGATGTAACGCATCCGAAGAGAGCGGAATCTTGCACCCAGAAGCAATTTCCGACGTCTGGCGCGATGAAGCAAGTCGCAGGGCTCGTGCTCTGGATGGGCCTTTGCCTGCATGCGGCCGTCGGGCAACCCAGCTGGGGATGGCGCCTGTGGGGGGAGGCGGCGGCCGTCTTGGGAGGAGCGCTGGATCGGCTCTGGGTGCATCCGGCTGGGCTTCCGGCCACCTCAAGCGCGGGGCTTAGCTGGGAGCGGCGCTTCGCTTTGGGGGAGCTTGAGTCGCTTTCGGCCGGCTTTGTGGGCCGCCTTCGCAGCTGGCGCCTCGGATTGGGGCTGTCGGGCTTCGGCTTTTCGCTGTATCGGGAGTTACGGGCGCGCCTGGCCGCAAGCCGGGCCCTGGATCCCTCGCTTGGGCTTGGGGTCTATTGGGAGGCCGCGACCAGAAGCGTAGCGCGCTATGGACGCTCGGGAATGCTCGCCATAGGCGGAGGGCTGGATTGGGGATCAGGCCCCTGGCGCGCGGCCGTGGCTCTGAGGCCTATCTTGGCCACAGCCTGGTCGAATCGGGAGCGCGAGCCCCGACGCCTGCTGCTGGCCGCCGCTTACGCGAAAGCCGATCTAGAGCTGGCCCTGGGCTGGGAGGCCGCCCCTACGGCGACCCCCTCTCCGATAGGGGCTTTCGCCTGGCGCCCGCGCCCGGAGCTTTTGCTCGGGCTCGGATTCCGGCCTGAACCTCCGGAGTGGGCTGCAGGCGCGCAGCTTCGCCGGGGACGGCTTCGGGTGGGCTGGGCCGTGTCGCGGCACCTGGATCTGGGTTGGAGTCCTCTTTTGGAGCTGTGCTGGGAGCGCTAGACCATGGCGGGACTCGCGCGCACCGTGGCGCTGCTTTTGGCGTATGCGACACAGCCAGATAGCCTCCCGGAGCCGGAAGAGTGGCTTGAGCCGGAACTGTTGGAAACGCTCTGGGAGGAGCAATTAGAGCTGCTCAGCAGACCCATAGAGCTCAACCGGGCCGGCTGGCGGGAGCTGCTGCGCCTGCCCGGCATGCGGCCAGAGTGGGCGCATGCCATCGTACAGGCGCGTTCTAGGTGGGGCGGTTTTCGCTCCCTTGCGGATCTCTTCTCGGTGCCGGGGCTAGATCCGCACTGGATCCGACGCTGGTGGCCTTTTCTACGCCTACGGGCCACGCAACCGGGTCTGCGGGCCCGCGCATACGGCTGGCTGCAAGGTCGCCCCGGTTCAATCCGAGCTGATGGACGGCTAAGCCTCCAGGGGGCCCGGCTGCAGCTGGTTGCGCGCGGAAACGCGGGGCCTTCGGGCTCGATCTTTCGCCTGGGGGGCGTTCTGCAAGCTCAAGGGATCCGCCTGACGGCCGGCAGCCTGATGCCAGAGGCCGGCTCCGGGTTGCTGCTGGGCTCGCCCTGGCGAAGCCGGAGGCCTCGCGAAGACCCCGTCTACACGGGAAACACCCTAAGAAGCCGCTCCTCTGTGTCCCGATCCGCCTCCTGGGGGGTGCACGTGAGCGCCAGAGCGTGGAGGGCCCATTGGGACCTGCTGCTCCTTCGACATCCCGTATGGGGTCCTCGGCCTCGATCTGCATGGCAGCCGATCTGGGGCGTTTCCTGGGACGATAACCAAACGCGCCTGGGTCTTCTGATTGCGGGACCGGTGGGCGGACCCGCGCGCGCAAGCCTGCACGGGGGCTTGGAGGAGAGGGCTTTTCGGCTTTGGGGTGAGGGGGTCTGCGCACCGCGGCGGGGCGTTTTGGGCTGGCTCCTGGGGGCTGAGCTTTGGCCGCGCGCCCGCAGCCAGCTTGCGCTTCTGGGGTACAGCTATCTGGCCGCACTGGCTTCGCCCTGGACGGAGGCTTTCGGATATCGATCCGGCCACAGCCCCGAAGCGGGAGTGTGGATTCGCCTTCAGGGTAGGCTAAGCGCCGCCATAACGGGCTGGGCCAGCCTGCATCAGGCCCGCCTGCCACCGGAGCCTGAATCCCCTTGGACGCGCGGGATCCTGGAGTTGGAGCTCGGCCTTAGGCTGCGCACCGCGGATCCGGACGGTGAGCTATGGCTGCGCGCCTACTCCGAGAGGGGGCCCGAACGAGTCGTGCGCGTCGCGGATGCCCTGGGTCGGCTGGAGCGCATAGGGCTTTCGGCACAGCGCCTAGGGTTTGAAGCCGGCGGGCTCTGGACGCTCCCAGCGGGCTTGACCGCGCGCCTGCGCTTGGGAGCGAAGCGCTCCACCCTAGACGGTGAAGGGCTGTTTTGGCAGGTCCTTCTGCGCCACCGCTTTAGCCGGTATCTGTCGGGCTCGATTCGCTACGGAGGGGCCCATAGCCCAGGGTATGCTGTGCGCTTTTTCGCCCCCCAACCCGGCCCACCGGGGGCGGGAAGCTGGGCGTACGGAGAGATGGATCAGATGGGTCTGGAGCTTTCAGCCAGGCTGGACGCGAACTTAAGCCTGGAGCTCTTCTGGGGAACCGAGCGCCGGGGAAGGGGCGCCTTTTGGCCCTCCGCCGCAGGGCCCCGAAGCACGCCGTGGTGGTTTTCGCTGGCCCTCAGCTCTCGGTGGGGGAGCTAACCGGTTCCGGGGCGGACTCTACAGGCGAGGCAAGCTCCGCTAGCCAGCGTTCGCAGTCCAGGGCTGCCATGCATCCGGAGCCCGCGGCCGTGACCGCTTGTCGGTAAACCTTGTCTTGCACGTCCCCGCAGGCAAAAACACCCGGCACGCTTGTGTGCGTGCTTCCGGGGCGCGTGCGGATGTAGCCCTGCTCATCTAGCTCCAGCTGCCCCCGAAAGAGCTCCGTGTTGGGCTTGTGTCCGATAGCCACGAAGAGGCCGTGAACCGAAAGCGTGCTCTGCGCACCTGTAGGCAGATGCCGCAAAAGCAGCCCCTCGACCCGGTCTTGGCCTAGGACGTCCTCGACAACGGTGCTCCAGATAAACCGGATCTTGGGGTTCTGAAAAGCGCGCTGCTGCAGGATCTTAGAGGCCCGAAGCTGGTCACGTCGGTGGATCACATAAACCCGCTCGGCAAAGCGGGTAAGAAACAGCGCCTCCTCCATGGCCGTGTCTCCCCCGCCGACCACAGCCACCTCCTGGCCGCGGAAGAAGGCCCCATCGCAGGTGGCGCAGGCCGAGACCCCCCGGCCCCGCAGCCGGAGCTCGTTGGGCAGGCCCAGGTATTTGGCCGAGGCGCCCGTGGCGACGATCACAGCATCGGCCGTGAGCTCCTGTCGGCCCCCGTCCAGGGCGAGCCAGAAGGGCCGCACGGAGAAGTCCACGGCCGTCACCTCGGCAAAGCGCGTCTCGGCGCCGAAGCGCTGCGCCTGCCGGCGCATCAGCTCCATAAGCTCCGGGCCCTGAATTCCGTCCGGGAAACCCGGGAAGTTCTCCACATCTGTGGTGGTCATCAGTTGACCGCCTGGCTCGCGGCCCTCTAAGAGGAGCGGTTTGAGATCTGCCCGGGCCGCGTAAATGGCGGCCGTAAGCCCAGCCGGCCCGGAACCGATGATGACGACCCGATGATGTTCCCGCATTGTGGTCCCTTTCGCTAGAGGCGTCTTATTGGATGCCCGGACCCCGGAGCGGGTGTCAAGCCCGCCCGGCGGTCTCGGAGCGTCCCGTCGGCCATCGCCGGACGCTTATGCGCCCCCTTGGGAGGCGGCCAGCTCCCGCCAAAAAGCGGCCACCGTGTGGATGCCCTTTCGGAAGTTCTCCAGCCGAAAATGCTCGTTGGGCGAATGGATGGCGTCTGAACTGAGCCCGAAGCCCAGGAGCACGGATTTTAGGCCCAAGAGGCGATCAAAGAGGGCTACCACCGGTATAGAGCCTCCTTCGCGGGTAAAGTACGGCTTGCGACCGAAGACGCGTTCACAGGCGCGCGCGGCGGCCTGCAGGGCCGGATGATCCAGCGGCACGAGCACGGGCTCAGCCCCATGCAGGCGACGAACCCGAATCCGGGCCGTCGGGGGACAGAGCCTCTTAAGATGCGCCTCAATGAGCTCGGCGATCTCCTGGGCCCGTTGATCCGGCACAAGGCGGGCTGAGAGCTTGGCACCCGCCTGAGCCGGCAGCACGGTCTTGGCTCCGGGACCTTGGTATCCGCTCCAAAGGCCGTTTACGTCCAAGGCCGGCCGGGCGGTGGCTCGCTCCAGGGGCGTATAGCCCAGCTCCCCCCAGAGGGCCTCAAGACCCAAATCGTGCCTGTAGGCCGCCTCATCGAAGGGGAGCTCAGCTAGCAGGCGGCGCTCTGACTCCTCCAGGGGCCGCACCCGATCGTAGAAGCCGGGCACGGTGATGCGCCCGTACGCATCGTGCAGCGCGGCCAGTATCCGGGCCAAGATCAGGGCCGGATTATCGACGCTACCCCCGTATACACCGGAGTGCAGATCCCGGTTAGGGCCCTCAAGCTCCACCTCCAAGTAGCAGAGCCCCCGCAGCGCATACGTGATCGAGGGCTCCTCGGGCCCAAACATGGCCGTATCGGAGATGAGCACCACGTCGGCCCGCAGACGATCCCGGTGCCGCTCGATAAAGGGGGCCAAATGGGCGCTACCGACCTCTTCTTCACCCTCTAAGAGGAACTTCACGTTCACCGGCGGCCGGCCTTCGGCGCGCAGATACGCCTCCAGGGCCTTCAGGTGCAGAAAGGCCTGCCCCTTATCGTCGCTTGCCCCGCGCGCATAGAGCTTGCCGTCTCGGATCGTAGGCTCAAAAGGGGGGCTTTCCCAGAGCTCTAGCGGATCCGGGGGCTGCACGTCGTAATGCCCATAGCAGAGCACGGTGGGGGCATCTGGCGCGCCCAGCCATTCGGCGTAGACGATAGGATGTCCATCCGTGGGCAACACCTCGGCCTCTAGGCCCAAGCCGCGCAGATGATCGGCCAACCATTGCGCAGCACGGGCCACGTCGGCCCGGTGCGCCGGATCGGCGCTTACGCTCGGGATGCGCAGCAGGTCCTTAAGTTCCTCTAGGAAGCGCTCCCAATGCGCCTCCACATAGGTGTGCACGGGGGGCATGAGAGATCCTTTTCGAGTTTAGCACAGCAAGGTATGACAAACGGCCGTCGCGGTCAACGGCGCAAGCGGACCGCTGCGGACCGCTGCGCACCGCTGAGCCGGGTGGGGGTTCACCTTCGCTGGAGTCGACCCCAAAGGGCTTTTACGGCGGGATCCTCTGGCCGATGCCGCAGGAGACGTTCCACGAGCGGGCGCGCCTCCTTGTGCCGGCCTGTGTTGAACAACAGGGAAGCCAGATTGCCCAGTGCGGGCACGAGGTCCGGGTCCAAGGTTAAGGCCCTTCGCCAATCCGCCTCTGCCCCGTGCAAATCCCCTATCAGGGCACGCGCGAAACCTCGGTTGTTCCAAAACGCAGCCCGGGAGGGGGCGAGGCTCAAGATCCGATCATAAAGGGGGAGCGCCTCCTGCACACGGCCTGTACTCAGGAGCGTGTTGGCGTATTTGTCCAAAAAATCGGGATGCTCGTCCTTTAAAACCGCCGCGCGCTGCAGAAACGGCAGAGCCTGTTCGGGCCGATCCAAAGCCAACCACGACTCGCCGATCCGGTAGGCCGTCCACGCATCCGAGATCGCGTTCGGATTCGTTTGAGCGGCAAGCCGCCCCACCAGGGCGTAATCGCGGGCCCAGAAACCGTAGCGCACCCAGAGGGGAAACACCTCCGGGTCCTGCGCGGGACGCCCGGAGCGTTCCAGATACATCCGAGCCGAATCCAGCTGGAGGGCCAGCCCCTCGTACTGCTCGAAATCGGCCAGATACCCCGCCGCTCGGCCCAAGGGGTCTGGATAGGGGGGCACGAGCGGAGCCAGACGCACGTACCTTTGCCCGCCTCCGGAGGGCGCGGTACGCTCCGGAACCCGGATGAAATGGTCCGTTATCCATACATGGGGGATGTCCTTGGTCTGCGCGCGCGGCATATGGCAGCTCACGCAGCGGTTTTCCGCCTTCGCTCGCACGAACTTCGGCGCGGCGCAGCCTGGAGCGTGCGCGCTCTCGTGGCAACGCTGGCAGGGCCGATCCCAGTAGGCGGGGCCGAAACTGCGAATGGAGCGGTGCGGATCGTGACACGTAAGACAGGTGATGGGTTCCAGGTCCGACCTGCTCCAAGAAGCCCGAAAGCAGGGGCTCATGGCCAGCCGATCGGGGTGTGAGGCCATGAGAAAGCGGTGCGTCGAATCCTGATAGCGGGACAGATAGACGTGCATGACATCCTCGAGCCGCATCCCGGGCCGAAAGTCCAGAAAGGTGCGGCCTGACCGGAGCACGGCCGTGCCCTGCAGATGGCAGCGCCGGCATAGGTCCAGCTGCCGATCCGGGGGCAGCTTGCGGGGATGCACGATTGTCCACTTCTCGGGATCCGGCGACTCACCCGCCTCCTTAGCGCGCACATGCAACTCACCGGGACCGTGGCAGGACTCGCATTCAATGGGGCGGGGAGGATGCGCATAGCGGTTTTCTGAGGCCTCTACAAAGGCTGGCCGGGCCATGTGGCAGCTCGTGCACTCCAAGGTCAGGGGCCTATCAAAGCGTCGGTTGCCGCCCCGAAAACCTGGGGCTAGGTCCCAACGGCCGGCCTGCACGTACCAAGTGATGGGGATTTGATACCAATAGCCGTTCTCCACCCGCATATGGGAGTTGGTATGATGCCCCGAGCCCACGATGTAGTCGATGCGCTCCAGACGGCGATACGTCGTATCCCGACCTCGCAAGCGAAACTCCAACACAAAAAGCGAGTCCCCTCGGCGAAGGGGACGGTAGTAAAGCTCGCGTCCGGGGTCGTAGACGACATGACGGCCGGACCAATCGGCCTGGCTCTGCGAGGCGAGCGCAGGCCTTACAGAGCGCCCCATTTCAGAACGGATAAACTCCGCGTACTGCTCTGGATGACACCGTTGACAGACCGCCGAGCCCACGTAACGAACACCGGGGGCCGTGTTGAGGATCAAGACCGATCCCAAACGAACCGCCTGAGGAGGATCCGATGCCTCGCTTCCCTGCGGCGCTCGGCAGGCCACCCCAAAAGCCCACGCGATGGGCAGCACAACTCCGTATAGCAGCGCCGCTTCGTTAAAGCGCATAGCGAGTTGGCCTGAGGCTCCCTTCGGGTCGGCTTGCGTGCCGAAAGCAGGCCTGCGCGCAGAAAGATAGCGCGCTTCCAAGTTTAAAACGCACAACCCCAAAAGGTCACTCAGGTATCGGACTGCTGGGCTGGCTGCGCGCAAGATCGGAGTGCGGGGCGCTCTGGGAGCGCGCGTAGCCGTTGACGAGCCCCCTCCACCTGTCGACGCATGGCCTGATGGGCCAAACGAGCCAAGCGCAGCTCTGTGCGCACGGAATGAGTTTTGGGTTCAAAAGTGTGCGGCATAGCGTATTCGGCGGACCGTGAATCCTAGGGAGTGCGATCTTGCGGACCTGAACGAACGGCGCGCTCCCTTTCGCGCGGGGCATAGCAGCCGTTCAGCGCAAGCCGCGATCCGCGACTGCAAGCAACCCATCGCAGGGCGCCTTCCGCTACCTCAAAGCCCGGCCCAGACTTCAGGTCAGCGACACGGATGTGATCCGGTACAGCTCGGTCTGTGCAGGCGGGGGCTGCTGGGAGGTGTCATCCGACTTGGTGCCAGATTCAAACAAGCTGCAACCGGCTCCGAGCAGGATCAACCCGATCCAAAGCAGGACGTAGCGCATACCCGTCCTCCTCGTTATTTCCGGCTACACTACGCGCGCGCGGATGCAGGGTTCCCCCTGTAGGTCCACAACAGCCAGGCCCCTAAAGCGGCCGCACCCAGGGCCCAAAGCAGAAGCTCCGATAGCCCACAGACGGTGCCTAAGGCGCTTACGGCGACCCAGAGGAGCATCGAGAGGGCTCCGTATCGCCACACGACCGCAGCGGGCCACAGCTCCCGGAGGCCAACCCTCCAGGTGCGCCAAGTCCACCAGCCCAGCGTGATCTTCTCCGCCAAATTTCCCACCAAGGCCGCCAGAGCCGGCCCCCACCAGCCTAGCAAAGGCAGCAGCACTACGCATAGACCGGCGTTTACGACCACCTCCAGGAGACCTACCCGCAGAATCCAGGGGCTACGGCCAGAGGCGAGCACCAGCGCCTGAGGCATATACAAGCGCAAAGGGATCAGGAGCAGGTAAATCCGAAAGACCGCGGCGCTGGCTCGGTACTCTGGTCCGTAGAGCACGACCATGGTGGGCTCAGCGAAGACGAACAGAAAGGCGGCCGCAGGCAGCAGAGCGCGCGCAGCCCAACTGGCTGAGGCGCGCACATATGCCATCCGCTCCGGATCGGGCCCCGACCAAGGGCTTAAGTGCGCTACCAGGGCGGCGGAAAGCGAAGACAAAAGCACCGTGAACAGCGGCACCTCCCGAGCGCCGTTGTGATAGAAGGCGAAGGTTCGGGCATCAAAGGCGCCGCTTACGATAAGCTGATCCAGATGGCGCGCCAACACCCCCACGGCCTCCAGGGCCAGCAGCGGCCCCAGGTATCGTGTGAAGGCCCAGAGCGCCTCAGCCGAAACGGGCTCGCGCACCTGAAACAGGCGATACGCGCGCAGGGCGTAAAGAGCCCGCAACACGGCAACGGCGCTCAGGGCTAGTCCTACCTCTAGGAGCGCACCTCCGGCCCAGATCGGCCCTAGTATCGCCCCCAGCTGGGCTAGGTTGTACAAGAGGTTGTAGCGCACCCAGGAACGCGGCCTCTTGAGCCCAGCTACGAGCACGGGCTCTAGGACGCCGGCCAGGGTGCTGCCCACAAAGTAAGGGGCGAAGGCCCACAGGATCCGTTCACCCTCCCAACCCCCAAGCCTCATCCATAGGGGGGCGGCCACCACCAGGAGGGCTCCGCTGGCCAGGCCCCATCCCCAAAGGAGCCGTTTGGCCCACCCTAGGTAGGCGGCCCCCTTCTCGGAGGCCAGATGGGCGTACAGGGCGGTGCAGAGGGCCGAGGTAAAGCCGGGGATCAAGAGCCCGTACAACAGCCAAACCTGTCGGTATTGCCCGTAGACGGCCGGCTCCAGGAGGCGCGAGAGCGTCACGGCCACCAGCAGCGCCCCGCCCAGCGCAACGGCCCGGCCCAGGCTCATGGCCCCGACCTGGCTGGCAAGGCTTACCCGAGAGCCTTTCGCGATCGGATCCGGTCTACGATCGCCCACCACGGTCGCCGATACCGCCAGACCCGGTAGTAGCCGATGAGTTTTCCACCGAAGCGTCGCTTAAACTCCGCGATCGAGGGCGTGTTGGCCCCCACGAAGTCCACGCGCGTCCACCCGGCCTCGGCCAAGTGACGAAACCAATGCCCCAAGAGCACGGTCATGGCCTGCGGAACGTCGCGGCGGCTTCCGGCCATCCAGTAGTAGGCTGTTCCCGCCGAACCCAGCCAGCCTATGGTGGCGAGCACCCGGCCTTGCACGTCGCGCACCGAGGCCACGCGCAGAGGTCCTGACCTCTCATCCGCCCCTAGATCCTGTGCCAAACTTCGGTGCGCGGCCTCCGGCAAGGGGGGCCTACGCCCACGGCGCAGGTAGCTTGCCCGATGCAGCTCGACCATCGCCCCCCAGGCCTCCGGATCGTGGGCCAAGAAGGCGTAGCGGTCCGCATAACGACGCCAAGCCCGCCGAACGGACTCTGAGTAGCTTTTGAGCATCCGCTCCGGCTCGTCCAACGTGATCCAGTACGTATAGCGGGGCTCCACGGACCAACCGCGCCACTGAAAAGGGCGCACATCCGGCTGTGTCGGATGCAAAATGAAGTGGCACAGCCCGTAGCGGGCCTCCAGAAACCGCAGCAGCTCCCGACAGGCGCGCCAGTAGTCCGCCTCCGACATAGGGGCCAGAACAAAGGGCAGGTACACAGCCAAGGGGGGAATGCGGGTCAGCCGGCCCAGCAGGAGACGTCGGGCCTCAAAGATGGGCACGGCGGCCAGCAGCCGATCCCCCCGTCTGTATCCCAGCCAGCGCAGACGCACCCGAAAAAGCCTCTGCGCTGCCTGTGCAAACGGGGCCTCGATGAAAGGCACCCGCTGGGGTGAGCGAGCCAAAAGCGCCTCCAACAGAAACGCCTCCTCGGCCTCGACCCAGCGTACCGAGTCCTCTGCCATGCCGCATCGCCTCTGCGAAAAGGCCTCCCGTTACAGGGCGATCAACCCGAGAAGCCCAACTAGATAGCAATAGCCGGCGAAGATCTCCAACCGCCCCCTTCTTATGGCTGCAAGAAGGGTGTAAATGGCCAAAAGTCCCGACAGGTACGCCGCGGCTGTCCCCACGAGCACGGGTCCCCATGGGGCGGATTCTGAGCCCAGGCGAGGGACCTCCAGCAGCGTAGCGCCCAGCACGACCGGAAGGAGCAGGAGAAAAGAGAAGCGAGCGGCCGTTTCGCGCTCCACCCCCAGGTACAAGGCCATGGCCACCGTGGCCCCGCTTCGGGAGATGCCGGGTGTAATGGCCGCGGCTTGCGCCAGCCCCACAAGCAGGGCCCTCCAAGCCGAAAGGGAGGTACCCGGGGTTTGTCGCAGCTTGGTGAGCAGGAGCAGAGTGCCCGTCACCAGCAGCATGCCCGCTACCAGGCGGGGATTTGCGAAGGCGGCTTCCACGGCGTCTCGGAAGCCCAACCCCACTAGCGCACTCGGGATCGTAGCAAGCGCTATGTAGCCGATCCAACGAGCGGCTTGGACCTCCGGACCCGGGACCCGTCTTGCATCCCCATTGAGCAGCCAGCGCAGCGCCCCGCGCAGCATGGCCCAAAGGTCGCGGCCAAAGTAGGTGAGCACGCTCAGTGTGGTGCCAAAATGCACCATGATCTCGAAAGTGATCCCGTCGGTGCGTAGACCCAACAGATGCTCACCCAAGACGAGATGCCCAGAGCTGCTGATGGGCAAAAACTCCGTCAGCCCCTGCAAAAGGCCTAGCAGGAGGCCCTCCCATATGGTCATGCTGCTCTCCTCAAGCCGAGCCGTCTGACCGGTGCCGAAGCGGTCCTAGGGGGCGGACAGGCCCTTTGCCCATCTTGCGTTGGGCTAAAACGGTCCTCTGGCCTCTGAGCTGCCGGCCCTTCGAGCTTTTGTCTCCGGCACAAGGCTCAAAGCTAAAGCTCGGCCGTGTAGGCGAGCAAGGGGCTATGCGCCCCCCCAGAGTACGAGCACCCCAAGCACCACGAGCAGGGCTGCGCTTGCCCACAGAACCAGGCCCGTCAACGATTCGATCGTCTGCTGTGGCGTACGACGCATAGTGCGCACCTCCCCTCTGGCGTTGGGCTAACATAGAGGCCCCGCCAGGGGGGCGCGGAGAAAGTTTTCCACAGCGCAGATCCGTGGCGACCGAACCTTTGCCTGCTGCTGCGGGAATGTGGATAAGAGGTCTAGGCGCTAGCCTTGCGCGATTCGTATAGGGGCGCGGCTTTGTGTAAGACCGTATCGGCCGTGATGCGACAATACGTGAGGCCGCGCTCTTTGAGGTCGGGAAGCTCGTACATGATATCGAGCATGACCTCTTCGACCACAGCGCGTAAGCCTCGGGCTCCCGTTCCCAGTTGACGAGCGCGCAGGACAATGGCATCTAAGGCCTCGGGATCAAAGACGAGTTCAACGCCCTCCAGGGCGAAAAGCTTTTTGTATTGCTTGATGATGGCGTTCTTAGGCTCCGTCAGAATAGCGCGCAGCGCGGCATCCGAGAGGGGATGTAAGGTAGCAATAACGGGTAAGCGACCGATAAACTCCGGAATCAGCCCGAACTTGAGCAGATCATCCGGCTCGACGTAATCCAGAATCTCCGGATCGTCCTTGCTGAGCCGCCTGCCGTGCCGATCGGCAAAGAACCCCATGCTAGAGCCCCGCAGCCGCCGGGCGATGATCTCATTGAGCCCTTCAAAAGCTCCCCCGCAGATGAAGAGGATGTTCCGCGTGTTGACGTATATAAGGCTTTGCTCCGGATGTTTGCGCCCGCCCTTGGGCGGCACACCCGCGATCGTGCCCTCCAGGATCTTCAGCAGCGCCTGCTGCACGCCCTCGCCCGAAACATCGCGCGTGATCGAGGGGCTGTCGGATTTGCGTGCGATCTTATCGACCTCATCCAAATAGACGATACCCCGCTCGGCGCGCTCTAGGTTATAGTCGGCCGCCTGTAGCAGATGCGCCAAGATCGTCTCCACGTCGTCGCCCACGTAGCCGGCCTCTGTGAGCGTGGTCGCATCCGAAATCGAAAACGGCACATCCAGGATCTTGGCCAGCGTTCGGGCCAACAGCGTCTTGCCCGTCCCCGTGGGTCCGATGAGCAAGATGTTGCTTTTCTCGATCTCGACGTCGTCCAGAAAACTATCCTGCGCCTCTATTCGCTTGTAGTGGTTATAGACGGCCACGGCCAGCGTTTTCTTGGCCCGCTCTTGTCCAATGACGTACTGATCGAGCTCCGCCTTGATCAGGGCCGGGGTGATGCGCCGGCGAGGCCCAGCGGGGCGACGCACTGTGCTCATCAAGGCCGCATCGGCCCGCACGATCGACATCGCATCGTGCACACACCGGTCGCAGATATATACATCCGGGCCGGCGACCATGGTGTTGACCTCATAACCCAGCCGACCGCAGAAAGAGCAGCGTATGAGGTGTTCGTCCCGATGTCCGCCCATAGACCTCCTCAGGCGATTGGGAAGAAGCCGATCCTAGGAAGCCGACGCGCCATTTTTGGGCAATTGTCGTTCCAAAATGTTATCGATCAGCCCGTATTCCCGGGCCTCCTGGGCGTCCATCCAGTAATCCCGATCGGAATCGGCTTCGATCTTCTCATACGGTTGGCCCGTATGATAGGCCAAGATCTCATAGAGCTTGCGTTTCATTTTGAGAATTTCGCGAGCCTGGATCTCAATATCGCTCGCCTGGCCCTGCACGCCGCCCAGGGGCTGGTGGATCATGATGCGGGAGTTGGGCAACGCGCTGCGCTTGCCCTTGGCTCCGGCCGCCAACAGCACGGCCGCCATCGAGGCCGCCATTCCGATACAAATCGTAGCCACATCGGGCCGGATGTACTGCATCGTGTCATAAATAGCCAGGCCCGAGGAGATCACCCCACCCGGGCTGTTGATGTACAAGTAGATGTCCTTTTCCGGGTCCTCGGACTCCAAAAACAGCAGCTGCGCCACCACAAGGCTCGCCACCTGGTCCGTGATGGGGTAACCTAAGAAGATGATGCGCTCCTTGAGCAGGCGCGAATAGATATCATAGGCTCGCTCCCCGCGGCTGGTCTGCTCAATGACCATGGGGATGAGGTCAATCGCCTGCGGTTCCGGTTCACCGGGCAGATTGCTGATGCTGCGATAGAACGCCACGAAGCGACTCCACATGGGGTTGGCCTCCCTGTTCATAACCGGCTACAAAACCGACCCGTCCTACCTCCTGTTCCCTAGGATGAGGAAGTAGGCATCTCCACGAGCTCGGGCACGATTTTGAGCTTGCTTTTAAGGAGCGCGATCACCTTATCCTCTAGCAGTTGCGCTTCCAGATCATCCCACAACCCCTGATAGTAGCGCCGCAGCTGCTCCTCTGGCAACCGACTACGCTGGGCCAGGTCTGCAAAATAGCGGTCAAAATCCTCCTCCTGCACGGCGATCCCATAGTGTTCGATGAGCTTTTCACGCACCAGCTGCCAATGCGCTGCGCGCTCCGCCAGCGGGCGGTTTTCGGAGCGGAAGCGCTCCGGATCCACGTTGGGCTGTCGGCGTCGGCGGTCTTGCAGCATCCGCTCCAGGATGTGCTCCACTAAAGACGGCGGGATCGGGATCGGGTGCAACTCCAAAAGCTTGGAACGGATAAGCTCGCGCTCCACGGAGCGGTCGAAACGCTCCCACTGCCGCTCTAGGTAGGCGCGCACATCCTGTCGTAGCTCCTCCAGGTCGGCGAAGCGCCCTCGGGAGAGCTCCTGCACCAGAGCCTCATCCCAGTCAGGTATGTGCACGGCTTTAAGCTCTTTGAGTCGCACGAGAACCCGTCGGCTAAGACCGGATTCGGCGTGCTCCTCCAGAACGCGCTCCGAGCCAACCGCAGCGCCCACGAGAGCCTCATAGAACCCTGAGGATATGCGCGACTTATCCAACTGCTCCCAACGCTCTTGGCGCGTGCCCAGAATAGGCAGGCCGGAGGGGTCGAGCTCCTGCACCTCTAGCAGTACGTAATCTCCCTCCTCCGCGGGGCCCTCCTTGGGGACCAGAACGGCCCGATGCGCGCGCAGCTGCTCCAGTTCGCGCTCCACGTCCTCGGATCGAACCGTGTGCACGGGCACACGCACCTCTAAGCCCTCGAAGTCTGCAAGCGTGAATTCGGGCTTAACATCGAATTCGGCCTCGATCTGCAGGCTTCCGTCCTCCTGCAGCTGCATGGCCCGAACGCGAACCGAGCCGAAAGGCCGATGGCCCTGATCCCAGAGGGCCGAGGCCACCTCGTTGGCCAGTTCCTCAAAGACCTCCGCCTGGACCACCTCCCCATACAAGCGGCGGATGAGCTCCAAGGGGGCTCGCCCGGGCCGGAACCCCTTGATGTGGGCCCGCTGGCGCAGCTGCCGATACGCCTCCTCCAGACGAGCCCGTACGCGCTCAGCCGGGATGCGGGCCGATACCAAGCGCAAAACCGAGTTTTGTTGGCGGATCTCCAGTTCCATAAAGTCCTGTGCGATGTGGTTACGGTCGCGTTAAACAGAGTTAAAGATAGGTCCTCTAGCCGAGGGGGTGCAACGCGACCCAAGGAGGGGCGGCTTGCGGCATCCGGGCTCGGCTTACGGGCTCTTGGTTAGGTCGCTACAACCGCCGCAGCGTGATCTCGGTCACCTCAGGCGGAATGCCCAGCCGGATCGGGGGTCCGGTGGTGCCTAAGCCCCGGTTGATGTATAGGTATTGATCCCCCTCCCGATATAGGCCGGCCCAACGGGTGTAGACCAGAGAGGAGGTGCTCATCCTCACCGGACCCCATTCGATCCCGAGCTGCCCACCGTGCGTATGTCCGGCCAGGGTAAGCGGGATATCGACGCGCCCCATCACGGAGCGCTCCCAGAACGTAGGGTCGTGCGTGAGCAGAATCCGAAAACCCTCCGGCCGAAGCCCCGCCATGGCGCGCGGCAGGTCGGCGAAGCGCTGACGCATGCCTGTATTGTCTGTTCCGATAAGCTGCAGCTCCTCCCCGTCGATCCGAAACACATGGTGCGCGTTGACGAGCATCCGAAATCCGTAGGCCTCCATGCGGGCGCTTACGCGCTCCGGATCGGCGTAATGTTCGTGGTTGCCTCGGATCCCGAAGGCGCCCAGCGGGGGACGTAGCGCGGCCAGGGCCCGCAGCAAAGGGGCGGTGCGATCCAGTTCCGCGTCGTCGCCGTTGACGAAGTCGCCTGTAAAAACCAGAAGATCGGGCTTAAGCTCGCGACACAGCGCTAGGGCCTCCTCCACAGGATGCAGCGTAAGGTAAGAGCCCGCGTGCAGATCGCTAAGCTGCACGATCCGCAGCCCGTCGAAGGCGCGGGGGAGGTTGGGAAAGCGAAGCGTCTCCCGATATAGGGTGACGGCGTAGGTGTCCCGCAGCAGGCCGCGTCCGGTTAGCACAAACGGCACACCCGCCAAGGCCCAACCCGCTGTGCGCAGAAACCGCCTGCGCTCTGCTGTCCCCGCCGGCTCGGGCTTTCGGCGCAGGATCTGCCACAGACGTCCCATAAGCCCTGCAAGATGCGCCAGCAAAAGAAAGGGGGCCAAAAGGAGCTTAGGCAGATACCAGAGAACCCATAGCCCGGAGAAGACCGAGCGCAGCTGCGGCTGCTCCACTTCCCCAAGACGCCAAAGCAAGAAATACGCAGGCAGCAGCAGCGCAGCAAGCGGAATAAGCACGGCATAAAGCCGATGCCAAAGCTCGGGCCACCTTTGTTCGCGCACAAAGCGCCGCCAACGCCGGTATACGTACAGATCCAACAGCAGCCCCAGGGCCGTCAGGGTGAGCCCGAAGAGCAAAAACCGCATAACGCGCCTCCATTAGGCCACTGCCTAAACGCTTTCAGGCGCCTGCCGGTTTCGGACCGCTCGATCACCGGGCCAGGCCGGAGTTGCGCGCCTTCGGAACGCCGTCCGGCGTCTGCCCTACTGGCCTTTCACGGCGATGCAGGCGATCTCTACGCGCACGTTGCGGGGAAGCCCAGCGGCCGCCACGGTTACGCGCGCCGGGGGGTTCTCCCGAAAATACTCGGCGTAGACCTGGTTCATGGCCTGAAAATCGGCCATGTCCGCCAGAAAAACCTGGCACTGGACCACATCTCGGTAGTCCATGCCGGCCGCCCGGAGCACGGCCCCCAGGTTTTCCAGGACTTGGCGGGTTTGCTCCGCGATGCCGCCTGGTACAACGTCGCCAGTTTTCGGATCGATGGCGATCTGACCAGAGCAGAACAGCATATTTCCCACCTGCACGGCCTGGCTGTAGGGGCCGATCGCGGCAGGGGCCTCTGGGGTATGGATCACCTTACGTTCCATACGCGTTCCCGATTGGATTAGGACGCCACCTAGCAGGGGCAAGCAAAATAGAGCTCCGAGCAGCATAAAGGCACGCATAACGCAAGCTCCCTTTATAAGTGTGGACCGAGAAAAAATACAGGACCTCCGACCTCCATGGAGGCGAGCAAATCAAGCTTTTTGGATTCCGGATGAGGCACGAAACGCGCCGGAAGCTTGCCCGCCATGCTGCAAACTTCGTATTTTTAATGAGGTTCTTCCTTAGAAACCAATACAAGGAGCGACCGTGATCGGCATTCAAGTACGCGAAGGTGAACCGATCGATAAGGCGCTGCGCCGCTTTAAGAAGAAATACGAGCGAAGTGGCATCCTGCGCGAATACAAGCGCCGAACCGCCTACGTGAAGCCCTCCGAGGAGCGGCGTCTAGCGCGCATCAAAGCGATCCGACGCCTGCAGCGCGCCCTCAAAGAGCAAGAACCCTAAGAGAAATCGCCGACACCGGTACGTCCTGTTCCCACCTGAACAGGGTTCCACCCTCACGCAGGGCTCTTTTGATTCTGCGCCCAACGCTGAGCGCGAAAGTAAAGCTGCTTGGCCATCCGGTCTACAAGCCCCGGCATGAGCAGGCTGCTATAGTAGACCAATCTACCGAAGCTATCCATAAACACAAGCCGCTGGCCCCGCGCCGAGCCCGCTATGATGCGCCGCGCGGCCTGTTCCGGTTCGACTACAGGAAGCCGCAGGCGCTCGAAATGACCCATGTTGGCCTTGGTGAAAAAGGGCGTGCGTACGGGTCCCGGTAATACCAGTACCACGCGCACCCCATAGGATTCGAGTTCGGCTCGCAAGGAGCGCGTAAAGGCGATCACGGCGGCCTTGGTGGCCCCGTAGACCGCCTGAAACGGAAGCCCCATGAGCCCCGCTAGAGAGGCGATCTGCGTGATCGTGCCCGCCTTCTGCTGCAGCATCACAGGCGCCACAAAGCGGCTCATGTAGATGAGGCCGAGCACGTTCGTGCGCACCAGCTTTTCGATGCGCTTCGGATCCGCGTAGGCCAGAAGCGACCAATCGCCGGCCCCGGCGTTGTTGATGAGCAGATCGACGCGCCCCAAAGCCTCGACGGTCCGTTCCACAAGCTTTCTACAGGCTTCCGGGTCCCGAACGTCGGTGGGCACAACAAGCGCGGTGGGGGCGCCCAGATCCTGGGCGCGCCTGGCCACTTCAAGCAGTTTGTCTTCGGATCGGGCTGCGAGTACCAGATGCGCGCCCTGAGCGGCCAGGGCCAGGCTAGTGGCCTCCCCGATACCGGAGGAGGCCCCCGTTACGATCGCCACCCGATTGCGAAAGGCGTCCATCGTCTTCCCCGATTTCGCCTAGCGATGAGCCCGACGCTCCGCAAGCCACCGTTCAAAGAGCGCCGGAGTGCGCGTGTTGAGCACGTGCTCCGGCTCTAAGCCGGCCTTTTGGGCGACCATGACCCCATAGCGCACGTCCTCCAGCCCCTCGAGATCGTGCGCATCCGGGTTGATCGCGACCATAACGCCGAGCTCGACAGCCAGAGGCAGATACGTCCAATCCAAATCCAGCCGGTACGGATTGGCGTTGAGCTCTATGGCCACCCCGTAATCGGCACAGGCGCGCAACAGAGCTGGCACGTCCACGGGATAGCCCTCGCGCTCCAGAAGCAGGCGGCCGGTTGGATGCCCCAGAATACAGGTATGCGGGTTCTGCACGGCCCGGATGAGCCGGCGCGTGGCCTCCTCCTTGGTCATGTTAAAGCCCGTATGCACGGAGGCCACCACGAAGTCGAAGCTCCGCAGCACCTCCTCGGGGTAATCCAGAGAGCCATCGGGCAGGATATCGGCCTCGATGCCCTTGTAGAGGCGAAACGGCGCAAGCGCTTCGTTTAGTTGCTCGATCTCGGCCTGTTGTTCGCGCACGCGCTCCGGCTCCAGGCCCCGCGCGTATCGGGCGCTTTGGCTGTGATCGCAGACGCCCATGTAGGCGTAGCCCGCCTCTTGACAAGCCAGGGCCATGTCGCGAAGCGAAACCGTGCCGTCGGAGTACGTCGTGTGCACGTGCAGGATGCCCCTTAGGTCGCGGACCTGCACAAGGCGTCCCAGCCGCCCTTGCGCGGCGCGCGCGACCTCTCCCCGCCCCTCGCGCAGGGGCGGAGCCACATACGAAAGCCCCAGGGCGGCGTAAACGGCCTCTTCCGTGATGGCCTCCGGAAGCGGACCTCGAGCCTGAAGCTCTTGGACGTGCTCCGGAGAGCCGGTGGTCTGAATCCAGCGCGTGCCGAAGCGCCGAAAATCCGTCCCCCAACAGCGGACCGGAACGCCGCTTTCGGTGCGCCCCTCCAGCAGATCCGGCCCCCGGAAGGTCCACTGCAGATCCGGAAGGCGCTCCCGCACAACCTCCAGACGGGCCGTGACGAGCAAAAACTCATAGGCCGAAACCACGGGACAGTGTCGGCGCAGCGCACCCGTCAGCTCAGCCCGCGCCACACCGGGCAGCATCCGGAGCGCGCGCAGCAGGGGCTCCGCCTCCGCTAGGGCATCGGCCAGACGACGCTGGGTGCGGTAGCGGCGATACTGGGCCGCGGCCTCGGCGAGCTTGGCCTCCAGCGTCGGACCGAAGCCTTCGAGTGCGCGCAGCCGGCCCAGCCGACAGGCCTGCTCCAGGTCCTCGATGGACTCCACGCCAAGCCCGCGCCACAGAAGCCCCGCCCGCCTAGGGCCCAGCCCCTTCAAGCGCAAGAGCTCCCGCACCCCCGGGGGCACGGCCTCCCGGAGGCGCTCCAATAGCTCCCAGCGGCCGCTGCGCGCCCACTGGGCGATCTCCCGCTGGGTCTCCGGATCTATGCCCGGAATCCGAGCGGACTCGCTGCGCAGGATCGCCTCCACGGGCCGGCCCAGCTGAGCCACAAGACGCGCGGCTCGCTCGTAGGCCCGGGCGCGGGCCGCATCTTGGGCCAACAGCTCCAGCAACGCCGCCGCCTCCTGCAGCCCCTCCGCGATGGCGCGGTTGTCCATGCTCAGAGGATCTCCCAAACGTTGGCCTCGTAGGGTTCGAGTTCCAGCACGATCCCCTCTTCGAACCACTCGGAGCCCGGACCGATGAGCTCTTTACCCGAAAGGCGATCGCGAAGCTTAACCGTGCGGCCCGAGACCCCCAGCACATCCAGACGCACCCGGGCGAGTGCGCGCCGGGCTTGGTAGTTGACCGTGACCAGCAGGCGGCCCTGACGACCGGCGTCCCATCGATAAGCGATCACGTTCCGATAGGCCTCCTCGCCTTCCAGGGCCCGTTCCGGAACAAGCAAGCGCCACCATCCTTGACGCAGCGCGGGATGCCGCTGCAGGGCCAGCAACTGATCATACCAGGTGGCCATGGCCAGATCCGTCGGCTCCTCCGGCCAGCGCACCAGCTGCACAGGCGCGCGCAGCCGCCGTCCCTCGCGCTGACCTTGATACCAAAGGCGCATGCCCGGGATCGTGGCCAAGAGCACGGCTGCGGCCCGATGTTGAGCCGGGGGGAGTCGGCCCGCGACGCGGGCTTCGTCGTGATTTTCCAAAAAGCGCACGCAGCGCACCTGATAATCCCAATCCGCCACCAGATGGGCTCGGATCATCTCCCCGGTGCTCCACAGGACCCGATCGTAGAAGCGTTTGTCATAGGTGTAATCGAAGCCCAGCTGTTGCAGCCGGTACTCCAGGTCCCAGTAGACCTCGGCCAAAAACAAAAAATCCGGATGCTCCCGGCGGATCTCAAAGATCGCCTCCGGCCAGAATTCGCTCTCAGGACGGGCCTGCGGGCCCAACCAGGGCCGCCAGGTGCGCTCAAAGACGTCATTGAGCAGCAGCATAGCCATGTCGCAACGAACCCCGTCGCATAGGCGGGCGATCTTGCGCAGGGTCGCCAGCAGGGCCTGTCGGGTGGCGGGGTAAAATACGTTCAGCTGGGCTGTATCGATCCAGGCTGGAAAATGGGGATCGCGGCCGTACGCAAAGCGCCAGGGACCAAGCCGGGTCTCGGCCTCAAAGCTCTGTGCGGGGTCCGGAACGGCCGCATTGGCGGGGGCCCCCACGTAATATTCTGGATGCTCCCACACCCAGGGGTGGTCCAAGGCCGTATGATTGGGCACAAAATCGAGCAGCAAACGCACCCCGCGTCGCTCCAGACGCCGACGCAGCCTCCTCAAGGCCTCCTCGCCGCCCAGATCGGCCGCCACACGGTAAGCGCCCACCGCGTATGGAGAGGCTTCCACGTCCTCGGGCTTTAGGTCGGGCAACAAGCGCCGGTATTCCGGGCTCTGCTGCGCCAACCGACGCGCGATCGTGCGCGCTCCGGGACTTAGCTCCCAAACCCCCATAAGCCAGAGTAGATCAAAGCTCCTCTCAGCGACCTCCTCTAGGGCCTCTTCAGGCAGGTCGGCTAGCGTGAGCTCGGGCTTGCCTGTGCGCAGGCGCCACTGGCGCAGCCAAACGCGCGCGTGCACCTCAAGCGTGTTAGGGTGATCCGTCTCCCGAGGCATCATGAAGAATCGGCAACCCGATTGCGCGATCCTATGGCCGGATTCCATCTTGGGAACGCCCCGAAATACGCCCCAAGACCGTAAAAACGCAAAGGGGGTCACCCATGATCACGAAACACTACAGCCCCAAGGGCCAATCATGCCGGGTGACGTTTGAGTTGCCCGGTGCAATCGCTCAAGAGCGCGTGGCCGTGGTGGGCGACTTCAACGCCTGGAGCCGCGATGCGCACCTAATGGAACGGACTTCCGATGGCCGCTGGCGGCTAACGCTTCGCCTCAAACCAGGCCGCGCCTATAGGTTCCGCTACTACGTGGACGAGAGCTGGTGGCATAACGACGAGGCGGCCGACCGCTACGTGCCCAACCCGTTCGGAAGCGACGACTGCGTTCTAGAGCTCTAAGATCCCAGCTCCGGTGCGGCGCCCGAAAAGTGCGCCCGCAGGCGTCGGGCGCGGGTCGGACCGACGAGGGCTGCCAGGTCCTCCTCCGATGCCCGCCGAACAGCCTCCGGGGAGCCGAAGTGCTCCAACAGGCGCCGGATCGTCTTGGGCCCGATGCCCGGTATGGCCTCCCACTCCAGCGCAAGCTGGACCCGAGCGCGGCGCCGATGATGCAAGGAGCGGGCGAACCGATGCGCTTCGTCGCGAATCTGTTGCAGCAGGCGCAGGGCCGGAGAGGTGCGCGGTAGCTGCAGAGGCTGCTTGCGATCAGGCAGAAACAGCTCCTCTAGCCGCTTAGCCAGCCCCACCACGGGAATCCGATCGACGATCCCAAGCGCGGAAAGCGCCTCCAGGGCCGCACTGAGCTGCCCCTTGCCCCCGTCGACGAGGATGAGATCCGGAAGCGAAGCCCCCTCTTCGAGCACACGCCTGTAGCGGCGATAGACGACCTCGCGCATGGCGGCGAAATCATCCGGACCTTGAACGGTGCGCACAACATAGTGCCGGTACTCCCGTCGGGCCGGGCGACCGTCTACGAAGCAGACCATAGCCCCCACGAGGGCCTCTCCGTGCAGATGCGCGTTATCGAAGCCCTCAATCCGCCGGGGCGGATGCGGCAGATCCAGGGCCCGCGCCAGGGCGCGCAAAGCCATCGGCAGGCGAGCTTCGGCCTCCCGTTCCCGAGCCAGCCGCCATTCACCAAGCAGCAGTTCGGCGTTCGTGCGGGCCATGCGCAGAAGCGCGACCTCCTCCTCCGAGTCCGGAAGCCGAATCGATACCGGCTCGCCTCGCTGGGCTTGCAAGTAGGCGCTTAAGGCCTCGGGCTGGGCTAAGGAGTGGCTCACCAGGATCTCTCGAGGCACCAAGGAGGCCTCCTCAAGGTAGTAGCGCTCCGCAAAGACCTGCAGCAACTCCTCCGGGCTTCGGCCGCCAACGTTGTGCAGGTACCTGTGGCGGCGGCCGATAAGCCGCCCTTCGCGGATGAAAAAGGCGACCGCGCAAGCCACCTCCAGATCTGGCTCCCAGGCGAGCGCGAGCACGTCGCGATCAACGGCCTCGGCGGAGACCACCTTCTGACGAGCGCTCATTTGCTCCAGAGCCCGGATGCGATCCCGTATCCGAGCGGCCTCCTCAAAACGCATCGCCTCGGCCAGGGCCATCATGCGCGCCTTAAGCTGCTCGATTAGCGCGCCGGTGTGGCCGAGCAAGACCTGCTCCACTTGTCGGATCGTCTCCTCGTACTGCTCCAGGGACTCCCATCCCACGCAGGGGGCGTTGCAGCGGCCGATGTGATAGTCCAGACAGGGCCGAAACTTGCCCGTCGCGATGTTCTCTGGAGTCAACTGGAGCGAACAACTGCGAAGCGGAAAGATCTCCCGTATGGAGCGCAATAGCGCGCGCACCTGACGCACGTCCGTGTACGGTCCGTAGTAGCGGGAGCCGTCCCGGACGAGCCGGCGCGTGAGCACCAGACGCGGAAAGGGCTCGTTCTTGATGCAGAGAAAAGGGTACGTCTTGTCATCGCGCAGGCTTACGTTGTACCGGGGCCGGTGCTGTTTGATGAGCGTGTTCTCCAGGATCAGGGCCTCGGCTTCGGTGTCGGTCACGATCCATTCCAGGTCCGCGATCTTTTGCACGAGCGCGGCCGTTTTGCCGTCCCGATGCCGGCTTTCCTGAAAGTAAGAGCGCACCCGCTGCCTTAAGGAGCGGGCCTTGCCCACGTAGAGCACCTTCCCGTTGCGGTCTCGAAATACGTACACACCGGGCTTTGCGGGCAGGCCCTCTAGCTTGGCCTCTAGCGTCGCGCTTGCCCCGTTCGGCATGACGGCCTCAACTTGCCCACGCAGGTCAAAGATACGGGGGCGAAACCATGGAAACGAGCTATCGAATCGAACGCGACTCGATGGGCGAAGTGCGGGTGCCCGCCTCCGCCTACTGGGGGGCCCAAACGCAGCGGGCGATCGAAAACTTTCCCATCAGCGGGGTGCGCTTTCCTCGCCGGTTTCTGGAGGCTCTGGCCCTGATCAAAGAGGCCGCCGCCGCGGCCAATCGCGAGCTGGGGTTATTGGAGGCGCCGATTGCGGAGGCCATCATCATCGCGGCCCGACGCGTGCGAGCCGGGGAGCTGCTCGATCAATTTCCCCTGGACATCTATCAGACGGGCTCGGGCACCTCAACGAACATGAACATGAACGAGGTGCTGGCCAACCTGGCCACCGAGGCCCTGGGCGGCAAGCGGGGCTCTAAGCTCGTGCACCCCAACGATCATGTAAACATGGGCCAGTCCTCAAACGACGTCATCCCCTCGGCCATGCACATCGCCGCGCGCCTGGCCCTGGAGCAGGACCTGTCCCCCGCCCTTGAGCGGCTGGCGGAGGCGCTGGAGGAAAAAGCGCGCGCCTTCGACGACGTGATCAAAAGCGGCCGCACCCATCTGATGGACGCCACGCCTGTGCGGTTGGGTCAAGAGTTCGGCGCCTACGCTACGCAGATCCGAAACGGCATACGCCGGCTGCGGGAAGCGGGCGTCGAGTTGGAGGAGCTGGCCCTGGGCGGCACGGCCACGGGCACCGGGATCAACCGACATCCGGACTTCCCAGCGCGGGCGATCGCCTACATCGCGGCCGAAACCGGAATCCCGTTTCGGGAAGCTAGGGATCATTTCGAAGCGCAGGCCGCAAAGGACGCTTTCGTCTACGTGGCGGGAGCGCTCAATACGCTCGCCACAAGCCTTCTTAAGATCGCCAACGACATCCGCTGGATGGGCTCTGGGCCCACAAGCGGGCTAGCGGAGCTGCGGCTTCCGGACCTGCAGCCCGGCTCCTCGATTATGCCGGGCAAAGTCAACCCCGTGGTCAACGAGGCCCTCATGATGGTGTGCGCCCGCGTGATGGGCAATGCGCTTGTGATCACGATCGGCAACCAACACGGCAACTTCGAACTCAACACCATGATGCCCGTCATGGCGCATGCGATGCTGGAATCCATCGGCATCCTGGCGAACGCGGTCGAAGTTTTCCGAAGCAAGGTGATCGCGGGCTTGCAGGCCAACCGGGAGCGCTGCAAAGACCTGCTGGAACGCAACCCCTCGATCGCCACTGTGCTCAACCCCGTAATCGGTTATGATCGCGCAGCCGAGGTCGCCAAGCACGCTGCTTATAGCGGCCGATCCGTACGTGAGGTGGTCCTCGAGATGGGTTTGCTGAGCCCAGAGGAGCTGGATCGCTACCTAAACCTGCGGCAGATGACCGAGCCCGGGATCGCGCTTCCAGGCCTGGGCGGCGGGGCTTAGAAGGATCCCCCTTATCCCTCCTGGAGTGCTCTCAAGAGGCGGCCCCGAAGGCCGCCTTTTGTGTTCTCGGGTCCGGAGGACTGCCCCAAAGGACGCATACCCCACGTTATGGACTGCGCACGATCGAGACGCGATCGGGCGACGCAAACGCGAGTTTTCCCGGCAAGCTAATCCGTGAAAAATAAATGAAGGGCTATCACCCGTAAGCTTTGGTTGCGTATAATATATTGGAACTAAAAGGTATTAAAATCCTAAAAGGAAGCACACCATGAAAGCAGGCGGGGTCCGTAGATCGGGACGGCTTAGCGGGCTCTTGGCGCTGTGCATAGGGGCTTGGGGGATAAGCCTCCATGCGCAGCCAGGGCTGCGCATGGAGGCCCGCTTGGCATATGCGGAACCGACCGGCGCAGGGCACCGCCCCCCGCGGTTAGAACTCAAGGCGGGAAGCCGACTGTGGCTGGAGGGCACTTCAACCTTGCATCCGTACTCGGCCGATGCTACGCGGTTGCTCCTGGAGGGCACCGTAGAACCGGCTGAGAGTCCCCTGGGATGGCGCATCGTAAGCTTGCGCGTGGTCGTTCCGGTGCAGGGGCTTAAGTCCTCCATAGAAGCCCTAAACCGGAACATGTATCGAGACCTCAAAGCGGATCAGCATCCGGAAATCGTCTTTACGCTACGCGACTATGCTCCAGCGGGCCCCGCCCCCTCTGGAGGAGGATACTGGGTCAAGGCCCGCGGCCGGCTCATGGTAGCAGGCGTAGAACGCGACATCGAGCTGGAGGCGCTCCTTAGGATAAGCGGGGAGCAAATCCAGATTCAAGGCGCCAAGGAGTTGTTCATGACCCACTTTGGTATTACGCCCCGTCGGTTCTTAGGGGTTATGCGCGTGGACGATAAGATTACGGTCCGTTACGATTTGACGTTGCTGGTGCGGACGGACCGAGGTTCACCTTAAAATTCAAGGTAGGAGGGAGCACGCCATGAAACGCGGTACGATCCCGGCGAGCCTGTTGCTGATTGGGCTCATGGGGGCCATGGACACGCAGGCGCAACCGTCTGGGCAGGATAGGCCCGCGCTAAGCGTGGGCGGTATGATCCGGCCCGTATGGCTGGTGCAGCGCGTCGATGACCCGTTTCGGGACGACATGCAGGTCTATCACTTTTTCGGCCGCGCGCGTTTGCATGCGCAGGGCTCCTACAGAGGCCTGCATTTCTATACGGAGCTCGCCTTAGCGGGCCGTGAAGTAGAGGTTCCGACCTCCGGCGGAGGCACCTGGGGCCCCAATCCGGTATTGTTGGACTTCTACTTTGACCTGAGGCCGTTTGAGCTGCCCTTTACGGTCCGCATTGGGCAGTACAGAACGCCTTTCGGTCTAGAGCAGCTTACCGAGTATCGAGAGCTGCCCTTTGTAGAACGCTCGCTGCCGTATTTGTTCTTTGGTCTGGGCCGAGATTACGGAGCCACGCTATACGGCAAGATCGGAGGCCTGCTGGATGCGGCGCTCACGGTGCAGTCCGGTACGGGTCGTAACCTACCGGAGCGCTACATCGCCATGACGCTCGGCACCCCGCTTCTAGCGGGACGCGTGGGGCTCAATAGCGGCCTGCCCAATGGGCTCAATGCCGACGAGCCGTACCAGACGGAGCGTAAGTGGCACGGAGCCGTATACCTGAACGCGCTTTATGTAAAGGACTCCTTCGTTGGGCACTCCACGGCGCTTCAGGTGCGGCTCAAAGATAAGCCGCTACTGCTCAACAGCAACTGGAATACGTTTCTTGCTCGTCGCCCCCTGGATCGGGGCACCCTGCAGATGGTGGGCTTAGACGGGGTGCTGCAGTATCGGGCCGCAGAGTGGACGATTCGGGCTGAGGCCGAATACACGCAAGGGACCTATAAGAACACGTACGGCGAACTACAGGCCTTCGGAGGCCGCCTACAAGCCGTGCTGAGCGGGGAGAAGCTCGATCTGGGCCTGCGCTACGCCTTCGTGCAACCCGATGCCGACTTTGGCCGGGGTCTTAACACCCAGGTCCCGCAGCCGATCGGGGACAAGCGAATCGGCGAGCTGACCCCCATGCTGGCGTACCGGCTCTTGGGGTCGAATGCGAAGTTGATCATCGAGGTGCCCGTCTGGTTCGATATGCCCGTTGCGATCGAAAACAACATCGGCGCCTACGCGCTGCATCAGCAACCGGATCAAATCACCTATATCCGCACAGCCGGCAATCGGATCGAGCGGCAGACCCTCTACGGCCTGCAGGCGACGGTGCAACTGCGCTTTTAGCCCGCTATCCTCCGGTGCTGGCCTGAGGGGCTCTAGATAGAGCCCCTCAGGTTTTTAGGAGCAGGCGGATGGAGCGGATATCCGAGGCCAAAAACAAAAGAGCCCGACCTCTTCAGGTCGGGCCTCGTAGCGGGGGTGGGATTCGAACCCACGACCTTCGGGTTATGAGCCCGATGAGCTACCAGCTGCTCTACCCCGCGATCGTTGGGGAGGCAAAGATACCATCCCAAGGGCGGGTGTGTCAAGATCCCCGCTGCAAAAACGCACTCCACGGGGGCGTTGCCTGCTAGCTTTCGGAAACGGTAATTTGACACACGATGCGCCCCCTCTACGAGGTCCGTCTAGAGGCTTTTGAAGGGCCGCTGGATCTGCTTTTGTTTTTCATCCAGCGCGATGAGCTCAACATCTGGGATATTCCGATCGAACGCATCACGCATCAGTTCCTGGAGTACATGGCGGCACTAGAGGAACTCGACCTGGAATTGGCGAGCGAGTTTCTCTACGTGGCCGCCATGTTGCTAGAGATCAAAACCCGCATGCTATTGCCGCAGCAGGCCTCGGACCCGGGAGCTATTGCGGCAGAAGCGCCTCAACCCGATCCGCGCCAGGAGCTGGCAGAGCGGCTTGTTCGCTATCAGCGTTTTAAAGCGGCGGCCGCGGAGTTAGAGTCGCTTCGGATGCGGGCCGGCTTTCCCCGCGGACGCTCTACACAAGACAGGACCCAGCCGGAGGGGCTTCCGGATACGCTTACGTTATATCAGCTTCTGGAGGCCCTGCAACGCCTTCAGCGGCGCAGACAACCCGATGCGCATTCGGTTGAGCGCTGGCCCACGAGCGTAGAGCGACAAGCCCAATGGCTTCTGGAGCGGGTGCGTCGGCGCGGGCAGACGCGCTTTCGAGACCTGCTTTTGGAGCTGCCCGGCCGCATGTGGGTCGTCATGACGTTTTTGGCGCTTCTGGAGCTCGTGCTACAGGGCCAGCTGCGGCTTGTGCTGGAACAGGATCCGGAGGAGTTCTCCCTGAAGTTGGCGGAGACAGCTTCGGAGCTTCTTGCGCATGCATGAGCTAGAGCGCGCTTTGGAGGCGCTCCTGTTCGTCGCCCCGGAGCCGGTCTCGGTGGCGCAGCTACTGGAGGCGTTGGCGCCCGACTTTCCGGATCTCGCGGCCGAGCACATCGAGGCCGCCTGCGCCCGCTTGAACGCGCTCTATGCGGAGACGGGCCGCAGCTTTCGGATTCGCGCCGTAGCCGGCGGCCTGGAGCTGCGCACAGAGCCAGAGTTCGGAGCTCTGCTGGAGCGCTTTCTAGGCCAGCGGCGTTCTGTGCGTCTGAGCCCCGCTGCCCTGGAGGTACTGGCCATTATCGCCTATCAACAACCCATCACGCGCGCCGAAATCGAGCAGATCCGGGGAGCGAGCGCCGAACACGCCCTCAGGCGGCTGCTTGAGCTGGACTTGATTCGCATCGCGGGCCGAAAGGCCGAGATCGGGCGTCCGCTTCTGTACGCCACCACGCCTCGCTTCCTGGCTCATTTCGGCTTGCGGAGCCTGGAAGATCTTCCGAAATTGCCCGAGCTAGGGGAGCTGTTCCCGCTCCATGCCCCAACTGCGTAAGCGCGCACACCGCGTTCGTCCGTGGCGGAGGACCTTTCCGCCTCCCCCTAGGCCTATTCCGGAGTTAAAGGAGCCCATGCGGCTAAACCGTTACTTGGCCCAAGCGGCCGGCATATCGCGCCGGGAGGCGGACGCTTGGATCCTGCAGGGCCGCGTGCAGGTAAACGGCCAGCCGGTAACGAGGCCGGGCGTCTTTGTGGAGCCCGGAGCCGTAATCGCGCTCGACGGCCGCCGCATCGGACCTGAACCCTTGGTCTACGTGCTGCTGCACAAACCTGAGGGAATGAGCCAGGAAGAGGCGGTGGGCACCGAGGCGCACCAAGGGCTTGTGCGTACGCACTTAAGAGTGTCGCTTCGGGCGCTTGGATGGCTGGACGCTGAAGCCTCCGGCGCCGTCGTATACACGAACGACCCGGAGCTCCCTTCCGAGCCTCCGGTAGGACCCTATGGCCCGCTTTCCCTGTACCGGATTCAGAGCCGAAGGACCTTGGGACCGGAGCAGCGGCATGCGCTTCGGTGCGCTCTACCCCAGCAGGCCTCCGTGATAGAAGCGGATCTCGAGGGCCGTATTCTGGGGGTGGCTTTACGAGAGGACCAACCGGCTCTGTTGCGCCAAGCCCTGGAGGCCGCAGGCATTGAGGCGGCCTCGGTGGTGCGCATAGCATACGGCGGCCTGCGGGTGCACCGGTTGCGCCTTGGACAGTGGCGGTATTTATCGGAACGCGAAATCCGAGCTCTGCGCCGAAGCTTCGGACTGCAGCCGGAGCCCTCGGTGTTCGTTTGTTGGTCATAGCCCCAAGTCGCATTTATGTGGATCGCAGCCATGCTCCTTTACGTCTTCTCGGACGCCCCGGCCGATACCGGGCTCCGACGGCTACCGTTTGAAACCCACCAGCTGGCCAACGGGCTTACGGTCATCTTACATGAGGACCACTCGACCCCGATTGTGACCGTCAACGTGGTCTATCGTGTGGGCTCGCGCGATGAATCCCCTCATCGGACCGGATTCGCCCACCTTTTTGAGCACTTCATGTTCGAGGGGTCTCCGAATGCACCCGGCAACACCTTCGATCGCCTGCTCCAGGAGGCCGGGGGGGAAAACAACGCCTATACGACGCTCGATTACACGAGCTACTTCGAAACCCTGCCCGCCCATCAGCTGGAACTGGCCCTGTTCCTGGAAGCCGATCGGATGCGGATGCTGGATTTCTCCGAAGAGAACCTGGCCAACCAGCGCGCGGTCGTGCAGGAGGAGTATCGACAAAGCTACCTAAACCGCCCCTACGGTCAGGCCTACCTGCGCATCCTGCCCTTGGCCTTTCGGGTGCACCCGTATCGGTGGCCCACGATCGGAGCGACCCTGGAGCATATCGCGCAGGCCACTTTGGAAGAGGTAAAGGAGTTCTTCTTCCGCTACTACCGGCCCAATAACGCGGCGCTCATCATAGCCGGCGACATCGACCCGAAACAAGTAAAAGAACTGGTCGCCCGCTACTTCGGCGACATCCCGCGGGGGCCGGAGCTTGTCCGCTCTTATCCGGAAGAGCCGCCCCAGGAAGAGGAGCGCATAGAGACCTTTTACGATCCGGCCTCGCCGCTGCCGGCCGTGCTGTACGCGTACAAGATCCCCGGCGTAGCGCATCCGGATTATCCGGCCCTGGAGTTTCTGACCGAGGCCCTGGCCGGGGGCAAAAGCTCCCGACTATACCAGCGGCTTGTCTACGAAAAGCAGCTCGCCCTGAACGTGGGGGCCTACACGCTGGAGACCGTGGATCCGGGACTGCTTATCCTGCAGGTTGTCGCCGCTCCGGGAAAACAGCTCGAAGACGTCCTGCCTGCGCTGGAGGAGGAGCTGGAGCGGCTGCGGCGCGACGGTGTCACGGCGGAGGAGCTGGAGAAGATCCGCAACCGCTACGAGACGCAGCTCTATCAGGGACGGCAGACCACGCGCGGCAAGGCCGACGAGCTAGCGCGCGCCTGGGCGCAGCTGGGCGATCCGGAGGCGGTCAACAGCCGACCAATGGATTATCTACGCCTGCGGCCCGAAGACCTCCAACGCGTGGCGCAGCGGTATTTGGTGCCCCAGCGCCGCTCCGTGTTGCGTTACCTGCCAGGATCCGACAAGGCGGGTGAGTGAGGAGATCGCCCATGAAGCCTGCACGTTGGGCAGCGGTGCTCGGCCTGGCGCTGACAGGTTGTGTGCCGCCGGTTCTACAACGTCCGGAGTCCTCCCCTATGAACGCGATGCGTCCGCCGGCGCCGGCACCCCCGCGGCCGGTGCGCCTCCCCGAGATACACGAAGACCGGCTCCCGAATGGGCTGCGCCTGTATACGCTCACCCAGCCTGAGCAGCCCCTGATCTATCTCAACTTGAGCCTGCTAGGGGGCCGGAGCGTAGAGCAACCCGAAGGCGCCGCTGATCTAGTGGCCCAGCTGCTTCCGGAGGGCACGCAAAAGCGCTCGGCCACGGAGTTAGCGCACGACATCGAACGCCTCGGGGCCGAACTCAGAGCCAGCGCGCGCCCAGATGCGATTTCGATAAGCGTTTCGGGGCTGAGTCGTTTTGCCCTGGAGCTGGCTGCCATTTTGGCCGAGGTCGTGCTCGAGCCGGCTTTCCCAGAGCAGGAGTTGGAACGGGTCCGCATGCAACGGTTAGGGCAGCTTGAGATCGCCCGACAGCAGACCAGCTTTCTGGCTTCGCTGGCCACCACCCGACTGCTCTTCGGCTCGGGCCATCCGTACAACCGGGTAACGGATGAGGAGGCGCTGCGAAGCCTCAGGCGCGATCATCTGGTGGAGTACTGGCGGCGTTGGTTTCGGCCCGACAACGCCTTCTTGATCGTAGCCGGAGACGTCCGGCCCGAGCAGACACGCGCGCTAGCTGAGCGCTTTTTCGGGTCCTGGTTCGCTCCCCCGCAGCCCCTGCCCCATCCCGAGCTTCCGCGGCAGGAGCCTCGAGCGGGCCTGTACTTGATCCACCGTGCGGGGGCCGTGCAGTCCACCGTGCGCGTCGCGCAGCGCGGCATAGCCGCCTCGGATCCAGATTATGTTCCCCTGCAGGTCATGAACACTTTGCTTGGGGGCTATTTCGGCTCGCGCCTGAACATGAACCTGCGCGAGACCAAGGGCTACACGTACGGGGCCTTCAGCCTACTCGATGCCCGGCGCCTAGATGGGCTCTGGGTGGCCTCGGCTGAGGTGCGGACCGAGGTGACCGACTCCGCCCTGGTGGAGATCCTAGCCGAGATCCGCCGCATACGGGAGGAGCCGATCTCGGCAGAAGAACACCGCAACGTGATCAACTACCTTGCGGGCTCCTTCGTGATGGACCTGGAGACTCCGGCGCAAATCGCCTCCCTGGTGCAGGATCAGCTCATCCTGGGGCTCCCGCGCGACTTCTTTGCCCAATATCGAGATCGGATCCTCGAGGTCAGCCGAGAGGAGCTCCTGCGCGTGGCGCGGCGGCATCTGGACCCGAATCGGCTGCTGCTCATCGTGGCCGGTGATCGGGAGCGCGTGCGCCCGCTTCTGGAGCGGCTGGGGACGGTCGAAGAGGTGCGCTTCTGATGATCGAGAGCATGACGGGCTTCGGCCGCGGCGAGGCCACAAGCGAAGAACTGACCGCGGTCGTGGAGATGCGCTCCCTTAACAGCCGCTTCTGCGAGGTGCAGGTGCGGCTTCCCCGCGTTTTCTCCGCCTACGAGGCGGAGCTACGCGAATACGTCCGCCGCGAGCTGGCCCGAGGCAAGATTATGGTAACCGTCGAGCTGCGGCGCAATGGGCTTCTGGAGGCCGAGTTAGAGCTAAACGAAGAGGCCGCACAGGCCGTCTATGCGCTTCTGGAGCGGCTGCGCAAAAGCTGCGGGATCGCCGATCCGGTCCGCCTGGAGCACGTACTGCAGTTTCGCGAGGTCCTCTCGGTTCCGGGATCCCAACCGTGGGACGAGCAGGCCTGGACGCTTGTGCGACAGGCCGCGCAGCAGGCTCTGGAGGCGCTGCGCGCGATGCGGCGCCAAGAAGGCCAAGCGTTGGCCGCGGACCTGGCCGCCCGAGTGCGACAGATCCTCGAACATCTGGAGCTGGTGGAACGTCGCAGTCGGGAGCGACTCTCCGAATACCGCGATAAGCTGCGCGAGCGCGTTCGGCAGCTCCTCTCTGAAGATCGAATCGACCCGAATCGGCTGGAACTGGAGATCGTGTTGCTGGCAGAGCGAGCCGACATCACAGAGGAGTGCGTGCGCCTGCGCAGCCACTGCGCCTTCTTCTTGGAGGCCCTGGAAAGCCCGGAGCCGGCCGGACGACGACTCAACTTCTTGCTTCAGGAGATGCATCGAGAAGCCAATACGATCGGAGCCAAGTCGCTGGACGCGGAGATCTCATGGCACGTCGTGGCAATCAAGGAGGAACTCGAACGAATCCGCGAACAGGTGCAGAACATCGAGTAGGTCGGCTCGTTGTCCTGACCGCCCCGAGCGGAGCCGGCAAAAGCACGATCGCGCGCAAGCTGTTGGCGCGCTTTCCGGAGCTGGTCTTTTCCGTATCCGCTACCACTCGCGCCCCTAGGGCCGGAGAGCAGAACGGACGGGAGTACGTGTTCCTGTCGGAGGCGGAATTTCGTCGTTGGGCTGCCGAAGGCAAGCTCCTGGAGTGGGAGGAGGTCTACCCGGGGATCCTGTACGGAACCCCGCGCGAACCGGTGGAGCGCGCCCTGCGGGAGGGACGCACGGTGTTGCTGGATCTGGACGTAAACGGCGCCCGACGCCTCAAGGAGCGCTTTGGAGATCAAGCGTTGGCCATCTTTCTTGCCCCGCCCAGTCTAGAGGCGCTCGCCGAACGGTTGCGCGCTCGGGGCACGGAAACGGAACAGAGCCTGCAGATGCGCCTGGAGCGCGCCCGCCTGGAGTTGCGCCTGGCCCATGCGTTTGACCTTACCGTCGTAAATGACGACCTTTGCCGGGCCGCGGATGAAACCGCGCATCTAGTCGCCGCGTTTATGCGGAAAACGAAGCCTATGGAATCCAAGGCAGCGGGGGATCCACATGCCTCTTAAGACTGTCGATCTGGTGGATTTTGAGCGCGAAACCGCCAACCTCTATTTGTCGATCGTGATCCTCTCTAAGCGCGCCCGGCAGATCGCCTCCAACCTGAAAGCCGAGCTGGATGCGCGCTTGAAGCAATTCGAAATGGAAACGGCCACGACCTCACTGGACTCCGACGAAGAACGACCGGAGTTCAACGAAGAGCAGGCCAAAGTGAGCCTGGAATTTGAGCTCATGCCCAAGCCGACGCAGCTGGCCATGGAGGAGATGCTACGCGGGGAGATCTACTTCCGCCTGCCGGAGCGAGGTCAGGAGCGTTCAAGGCTGCTAGGCGAAGAGGAAGAGGCCCTCCCTTCTTGACATTATGCCCAAGTTGGAGCGAGTCGTCCTCGGGGTAACGGGCAGCATCGCTGCTTACAAGGCGGCGGAGCTTGTGCGTCTGCTGAAGCGGCAGGGCTTGCAGGTACGCGTGCTCATGACCCCGACGGCGACCCGCTTCATCTCCCCGCTTACGCTGGGCACGCTGGCCGAATCCCAGGTGCTGATCGAGCTTTTTCCACCTCACGAAACAGGCTTAGAGGGCTCTTGGACGCAACACGTTCACCTGGGCCGGTGGGCGCAGCTTATCGTTGTGGCCCCTCTTACGGCCACCACGGCGGCCAAGCTCGCCTGGGGCATGGCCGATTCCATGCTCACGGCCACCCTGCTTTCGGCCCGCTGTCCCGTCTTGCTCTGCCCCGCCATGGACGAGGACATGTACCGGCATCCCGCCACCCAGGCCAATCTGGAGCGCTTGCGCGCGTACGGCTACGTCATCATGGAGCCCGAATACGGCCCTCTGGCCAGCGGCCTGGAGGGCTGGGGCCGCATGCCGGAGCCGGAGGCGATCGTGGCCCGTATGCAGGAGCTTGCGGAGGTGAACTTGCGCTGGCAAGGTCGGCGCGTGCTCGTCACGGCCGGCCCCACGGTGGAACCCATCGATGCGGTGCGCTTTATCAGCAATTTCTCCAGCGGCAAGATGGGTTTCGCCTTAGCCGAACAGGCCGCGCGCCGCGGAGCGGAGGTGGTGCTCATCACGGGGCCCGTGTACCTGCCCACTCCTGCTGGGGTGCGGCGAATAGATGTACGGACGGCCGAGGAGATGCTGCGGGCCGTTCAGGCGGAGTCTGAAGCCGACGTCGTGATCATGTCCGCGGCCGTGGCCGACTTCGCCCCCGCCCATCCGAAACCCGGCAAGATCAAAAAAGCTCAACACACCGGCGGCCTGCAGCTGCGACTGCGCCCCACACCGGACATTCTGGAATGGCTTGGCCGGCACAAGCGACCCGGACAGCTTCTTGTGGGCTTTGCGCTGGAGACGCAAAACGGCGAGGCCTATGCGCGCGACAAACTACGGCGCAAGAACCTGGATATGATCGTCCTCAACAACCCTCACGAGCCCGGCGCCGGTTTCGGACATGACACCAATCGGGTGACCGTCTTCTTTACCGATGGGCGCACGCGCATCCTGCCGTTACAGCCCAAACGAGCCCTGGCCGCTGAGCTACTCGATCTGATCGCCTCCGAGTTGGACTCCTGATCCTCCCACCCTCGCCTTTCGCCTGCCCGTACGCCCCCGGGGCCTCCAGAAAATAAAAAAGCCCCCGCCCTCTCGGGCAGGGCGGGGGCGGGCAGAGAACTCTCCCCTCAGTAGTCCATCGGCGGAGAGGTGGCGGGCTCCTTCTTCTCCTCCGGCTTCTCTACAATCACGGCCTCCGTGGTCAGCAGGAGGCCAGCCACGGAAGCGGCGTTCTCCAGAGCCACGCGCACGACCTTGGTGGGATCGACGATGCCCATCTTGTACATGGACCCGAACTGCTCCGTGCGCGCGTTGAAGCCGAAGTCCACCTCTTGGGCCTCGATCACCTTCTGCAGGACCACCGAGCCCTCCCAACCGGCGTTCTCCGCGATCTGCCGCAGTGGCTCCTCCAGGGCCCGACGCACAATCGAGACGCCGATGCGCTGATCCGGGTCCTCAAGCTGGAGCTCATCTAGCTTCTTGATGCACCGGACGAGCGCCACGCCACCACCGGGCACAATGCCCTCTTCGACCGCCGCCCGCGTAGCGTGCAGAGCGTCCTCCACACGCGCCTTCTTCTCCTTCATCTCCACCTCGGTTGCGGCCCCGATATTGATCACGGCCACACCGCCGGCCAACTTAGCTAGGCGCTCCTGCAGCTTCTCCCGGTCGTAATCGGAGGTGGTCTTCTCGATCTGCGCCTTGATCTGCTGGATACGGGCCTTGATGTCCTCCTTGCGGCCGTAGCCCTCCACGATCGTGGTGTTATCCTTGTCTACGACCACTTTCTTAGCCCGGCCCAGGTAGTCCAGCGTCACGTTCTCGAGCTTAAAGCCGCGCTCCTCGGAGATCACCTGCCCGCCGGTCAGGATGGCGATGTCCTCCAGCATAGCCTTGCGGCGATCCCCAAAGCCCGGCGCCTTGACGGCGCAGACCTTGAGCACGCCCCGCAGCTTGTTCACCACCAGCGTGGCCAGGGCTTCGCCTTCCACCTCTTCAGCGATGATGAGCAAGGACCGGCCTGCCTGCACAATCTTCTCCAGGAGGGGCAGCAGGTCCTTCATGGAGCTGATCTTCTTATCATGGATCAAGATCAGGGGCTCTTCGAGCTCGGCCGTCATCTGATCGGCGTTGGTGATGAAATACGGGCTCAGGTAGCCCCGATCGAACTGCATGCCCTCGACGAACTCAAGGGTTGTCTCGATGCCCTTGGCCTCCTCGACCGTGATCACGCCGTCCTTGCCCACCTTCTCCATCGCATCTGCGATGAGCCGGCCGATCTCCTCGTCGTTGTTGGCCGAAATGGCCGCCACTTGCGCGATCTCTTCCTTCGACTGGATCTCCCGGCTCAGCTCGCGAAGCCCCTCGACCACTTTGGCCACGGCCTTCTCGATGCCGCGCTTGAGCTCCATCGGATTGGCGCCAGCCGTGACGTTCTTAAGCCCCTGTGAGAAAATGGCCTGCGCTAACACCGTGGCCGTCGTGGTGCCGTCTCCGGCCACGTCCGAAGTCTTCGAGGCCACCTCACGGACCATCTGGGCCCCGATGTTCTCCAGCTTGTCCTCCAGCTCCACCTCCTTGGCTACCGTCACCCCGTCCTTAGTCACTGTGGGGGCCCCGAACTTCTTCTCGATGATCACGTTGCGGCCCTTGGGACCCAGGGTGACCTTCACCGCATCGGCCAGCTGATCGACCCCGCGCTTGAGGGCCGCACGCGCTTCGCTGTCAAAGTAAATCCACTTTGCCGCCATAGTGCCTCATCCTCCTATCGCTATGGTTTTCTTATTTTTCGATGATGCCGAAGATGTCCGATTCCCGCATGATGAGGTACTCTTCCCCGTCGATCGTGACCTCGGTCCCAGCGTATTTGCCATACAGGACCTCATCACCGACCTTAACGGTCATTTCGATCTTGACCCCGTTTTCGATCTTGCCAGGTCCGACGGCCACCACGGTGCCGCGCTGGGGCTTCTCTTTGGCCGTGTCAGGGATTACGAGCCCACTTTTGGTAACCTCCTCCGGCGGAGCGGGCTTAACAATGACGCGATCGGCGAGCGGACGAATGGCGACCTTCTCGGTTACGGCGACCATATACATGCCCTCCTGTATTGTGCTTGGGTTGCGTTCCACCGATTGACGCCGACCTGCGTTAATAAAAAGCGTGCCAAAGCCGATTGGCTGTCTGTTTTGGCAGATCGCGCTTCGGAATTGACAGGCTTCCCTGACAAGGCGTGAGCCCCTCAGGAGGACCTAGCTCTCCAGGAACCCGCTTAGTCTGGGATACGGATCCGAAGCCAGAATCCGATTTCTTGACAGCCCTTCAGCGCTTGGCCTATCTTTGTTTCCAGGGGGCCGTTAGCTCAGGTGGTCTAGAGCGCTACCTTGACACGGTAGAGGTCAGTGGTTCGAGTCCACTACGGCCCACGCATGCAGGGGCTCCAATGCCTCGCTGGAGCCCCTTCTGTTTTAGGGCGCCCAGGCTATTCCGTCCGGCTCCTGACCGGTGCGAAAACTCGCCACAAGGCGTAAAGCGTCGAGCGCTATCACGTGCACCCGGTCCGCATAGCTTGCCGCCACAAGAGCATATCGGCCATCGGGAGAAAGGGCCAACCCGATGGGCACAGGGCTTTTCCCGAAACGGGAGCCAAAGAGCCGGCCCGGGGGCACGTCGGATTCTGGAGCGGGGATCCGAACGCGACCCAGAAGCCGGCGCGAAGCGGCCTCGAAGACCGCCACTTCGCCGCTTTCGGCGCATGAGACAAGCGCCCGAGATCCGTCGGGCGTAAAGGCGATGCGTATCGGGAAGCCCGGACAAGGGAGGCTATCGAGCACGCGCAGCCCATCTGGGTCTAGAATGCTGATCGTATGCGCGGCCCGGTTCGTAACCCAAAGCTCGCGCGCACCCGGTCGCAACGCGATACCTTCGGCGCCCGCCCCGGTGGGCACCTGGGCCAGAAAGCGGCCTGAGCGCACCTCTAGAGCGCTTATCGAACCTGATCCGATGTTGGCGGTAAAGGCCCGTCCTCGGCTGGGATCGGCCGCGACCATGTGTGAAAGACGAGCCTCCGTGGGGATGGCCCCCAACACGCGGCCCTGGGAGAAGGACACAAGGAGTAGACGAGCTTGGGCCTCGGCGGTGACCAGCAGCGTGTCACGTCCCCACCAGGCCAGACCATGCGGGCGGCTGTACGGGGCAAGCTCGATGCGCCGGATGGGCTCTTGGCCGCCCAAATCCAGCACCGCGAGCGCCGATCCGGGCTGCTGGGCCGTGCCGTAGAGCGCGACCACGGCCCAGCGGCCGTCCGAAGAGAGCAGTACCTCATGTGGCCCCTCTCCAAGCTGCCAAGTCGTCTGCACTGAACCCGTGCGCAGGTCTATACGCCACACCGTGCCGTCGGTTTTGTTGAGCACAAGCGCCGAGCCCGAAAAGTCCTCTGCCGCTCCAAAAGCCCACAACAACAACCCTAGTAAGCGCATCGCTTCCGCTCCCGCTTCCGTCCCCATAGCAGCGCAACACCCCGCCCCGCCGGGTGGGGTGTTGCGCTGCGGTCAGCCCATGCCTTTGCTCACGGCAACGCGTACAGCAGCCGGGCCGTGATGAGGCGTCCGATCTTGGGCGCTCCGATGTACTGCCGGTGCCGATGATCCAGGGCGTTTTGCACCAGCACATCCAGGCGCAGGCCGCGCACAACGGGGCTCAGGTCATAGCCTGCACCCACGTCCAGCAGAAAATAGTCTTCAACGCGGCCGCTAAAGATGCCGGAGCGCACCTCGAAGCCGTCTACGTACTGTCCCGTTAGGCTCAGCGACCATCCGGCCGGGGCCGCGTACTCGGCTCCGGCTCGGGCTTTGATTCGGGGCGCGTTCATGGCGATCTCCCGCCCCGTACCGGGCTCACCCAGCTCCTCGTCGTCGAAGTACGTATCGCTTAGCCAGGAGAGATTACCCCAAAGGCTCCAGCGCGGGTTCGGATACCACTGCAGGGCCAAGTCGGCTCCGTAGTAGGAGACGCGTCCAAAGGTGATGTAGCTCAAGAGCAGCTCGGGTTTGCGGTTGGGGTTGAAGTTCTCTTGGGGTTCGATAAGCCCGATCGGGTTGGCCGCTATGGAGGCGGCGGCCTGCCGGTAGATGGCCGCAAGCTGCGCGCGGGTCAGCCCGAAGGCGCGCAGTTCGGCGTCCGTGAACGCGGCCGCCACGGCGTTGGCCAGGTCGTCCGGAAGGCGGGGCACAGCAACCAGCGGCGTAAAGGGCTGTAGCTCGCTCAGGAAATTGCGCTTGCGCGTGTAGTACAGATCCAGGCTCACGGCCAGCCGACCTCCAAACAGGCCCTTGTAGCCCAGTTCCCAGCTGTTGGTGATCGTCTGCCGAGCCTGGGGCACGTTCTCCAGCCGCGTCACGGGCCGGCGTTGGGCGTCGATCATAGACCCGGCGGAGAAGCCCGTGATCTGGGGGGCTCGGCTCAAAAGCAGCGTGCGCAACGGGGCTAGCGGTTGACCCGAAGCCGTGATGGCGCTCGTTACGGCTGTGTAAGCCACCTGAAGCGGGATTCCGATGCCGGGCCAGGCGCGCACCCCGGGGATAAAGCTTGAGGTCTGGGGCTGTGCCGCGAAGGTCCAGCCATCGACCGTGCCGACCCCGCGGACACCGAAGGGCCCGCGGTCCTCGATGAAGAGGTCGATGAAAAAGTTGATGCCGGCCGGGGTGGTGAAGGCCCGATTATAGGTGGCCCGGAGGCTGTGACTTGCGGAGGGCTTATAGACCAGACCTACCCGGGGGGAGAACTGCACCTTACGGATCACGTTGTCGCGATCCAGGCGCCCCGTCAACACGAGGTCCAGATTTGAAAGCAGGCTGGTCTGAGATTGCAGGTATCCGCCGAGCTCCACCATGTTGTCCCGGTCCTCAAAGCGACCGTGAATCGTGCCTCCGGTCCGCGGCACCGTACGGCGGTAGTCCAGGCCCAGGACGAACTGCTGTCTGTCGCGCCACATGGACCAGCTGTATTGGGCTTGGCCCGAGGTCAGAAAAGAACGTTCGACCACGTCAATGGGGCTGCGATAGAAGTGCGTCTTGCCCCCGTCGTTGCCTGTGTAGAAGATCTGAGCAAAGAACCCACCGGCCCGCAGGCGCAGCTGTGCGTATCGAACGGAGAAGTCCTTGACCGCGTTCTCCCCCGTGTTGGCGAGCACCGTCTGCCGGAACTGAGAGTATCCGGCCGTGCCGGTCAGCATTGCATCCGAGCCCAGCCGGTATTGCAGCGTTAGGCTAGCGTAGCCGTTGTAGGTCGTATAATCGCGCCCTCCCCATTTGGGGTGGATGGCATCCAGCATGGCCTTGTCGTGCGGATCATTCGGATCCAGCTTCCAATCTTCGCCTCGGCTATACTGGCCGACGATCTTGTAGGCGAACCGGTTGCCCAGGATCGCCGCATGCCGCAGGGCTCCTTGGAAGATGGCGCGCTGTCCGCCCCCAACCATAAGCGAGGTCCCGGGATAGGCGAAGGGGTCTTTGGTGATAAAGTGCACCACCCCCTGCTCGACACCGGCCCCGTAAAGGGCCGAACCCGGTCCGCGCACGACCTCTATGCGGGCTACATCCAGGGGCGAAATGGGCATCGCGGAGTACTCGTTGATGCCCAGGCTGGGCGTGGTGGCCTGTCGGTAATCGACCAGCGCATACGTCTTGGCCACAAAGACGGTGTTGAAGCCGCGCAGGGAGATCTGGTATCGGTTCAAGGCGGACTGAGAAACGTCCACGCCGGGCACGGTCCGAAGCACCGCCGCTGTGTTGGGCAAGGCGTTGCGTTCTAGCTCGCGCGCTTCGAGCACGGATATCGACATGGGCGCGTCCAGGACCTTCTCGGGCCTGCGCGATCCGGTCACCACAACGGGATTGAGCAAAAGCGGGGTGGCCCGAAGAGCGAAATCCACGGTCAACGTCCGACCGGCCTCTAGCGTAACGGGGCGCTCGGCCTCCTCATAGCCCACAAACCGCACCAGGAGCCTATAGGAGCCGGCTGACGCCTGCAGGCTATAACGGCCCTGCACGTCGGTTGCGGCGCCGGCAGCGGGAGCCTGTTCCCCTGAGCGCACAAGCAGAACGTTTGCGCCGGGCAGGGGTTCGCCTGTGCTCGCATCCACAACCTGACCTTGAACCCGGGCAGGTTGGGCCCAGGCTGCTGGCGCCAGGCTCAGGGCGCCCAGCCCAATCGCGATCGGGATGATCATCCAGCGCATACGAGCCTCCTCCTTGCCGGATAAAGACTGCCCCAATGGGGCTAAATAGCTAAACGTGACCACGACATGATACGGGCTTTTTAGGCCAGGTGCAAGCGTCCCGCCTCCCACGCCCGAAGCCGGCGCTCCAGCCACTGGGCCGCCTCGTGCACCCGGCTTCGATAACGCGTCAAGGCGGCTTCCGGATCGCGGCCTAGGTCCGGGACGAGCAGCCAAAACCCCTCCACGGGCACGCGCCAGCTCTCCGCCATAGCGCTCAAGACCCGCTCCTGGCGCCGTCTGGAGGCCGCCGAATAAGGGTCCTCGCTGAGCTCGTTGGCCCCGAAGTCGTCGATCACCCAGGCGCGGACGGGCCGCTCAGGCAGAAGACGGCGCACGCGACCCCAAAAACGCGGGGAATCCTTGGTGGCCCCGACGTCGGCGGAGTTGGCCAAGTAAATCGGCGCTGGCTCGGCGGCGGCCTCCTCCGGCCTCGGATCGGAGGCCGAAGGCCAGCGCAGAACGCGCACCGGAACGCCCCAGGCCTCTAGATGGCGCAAGAAGGCCTCCGTAGCCTCCGCGTAGTGGTCTGTGGCGATGAGCAGGCGCAACCCTGGATGACGTGACCACCGCTCCAACAAAGGCCTCCAAATCGGATCCGGGGCCGAGGCCTCTAGATAAGCTCCCACAAAGCGCCGGGCCCGCCTTAAGAGCTCTGGCTCGATCGCCGCTCCAGCCGGATGCGAGCGCACTAGCTGCCGCGCAATAAGCGCGCCGTAACCTATAGCGCTGGTGCTCCCCTCCTGCCAGGTGGGGATGACGATCTCACGCCAGAAGCGCTCGGGGTCTTCTAGCCCCGACTCGGCTAGGCCCGCCTCCTTGAGCGCGGCCCGAAGCGAGTCCGGACGGCCGAAGGCCACAGAGGTGGCGCTCAGGGTGCCGGACCAGTCCAGGATCACCCAACCCACCTTCAAGCGGGCGGCCAACTCTCCATGCGGTAGGCGCTGTCCCAGAACATCCATTCCAGGCGAGCTGAGGCCTCAAAAGCCCTCTGCATGAGGGCGCGCGTCCGCTTAGAAGCTCCCGCCGCGAAGCGGTCGGTCATCGCGATCGCCCGCTCTACCCAGCTTGCGAATTGCTCGCTGGCGTACGTGTCGATCCACCGCCGATACGGGTTATCGGGGCTTGCCTGCGCATATATGGCCCGCCCCACCTCCCGATAAATCCAAAAGCAGGGCAGCAGCGCTGCCATGCCCTCCTCGAGGCTGCGGCAGGCAGCCGTGGCTAGCAGAAAGTTCGTGTACGCAAAACAGGCCGGACTTTGGACCTGGAGGGGCTTCCGAATGCCCAACTCCCGGAAATAGCTCTCATGCAGGGCACGTTCCACCTCGACGGCCCCCTGGGCGAAGCGCGCAAAGGCCAGCACGTCTTCGGCCTCATGGGCCCGAGCGGCCATAAGGGCCAGGGCCCTGCCGAAGTCAACCAGATACAGCGCATCCTGCTGCAGGTAAAAGGCAAAGCGCTCACACGCCAGTTCGCCTCGCGCTAGCTCCTGGTTAAACGGATGCCGCAGAATGGCGTCGTAAATCGGCTCAATCGAACGCCAAAGGCTTTCGGAGATCCGCATACCCCCTACTCCCAATACCGATAAAAATGATGCACCGGTCCGCGTCCGGCCCCGAGCTCGTAGACGGCCCCGTATCGGAGAGCTTCGCTTAAGAAGGCCTTGGCCAAGCGCACGGCCTCGAGCAGCTCATAACCCCGAGCCAGATGGGCCGCGATGGCCGAGGAAAGCGTGCAACCGGTTCCGTGCGTGTTGCGGGTTTGGATCCGCTCCGCCTCCAACCACACGGGCTCCGGAGCCGAGCGCCAAAGCAATAGATCCGGGCTCGTCGAGCCCCCCAGGTGCCCTCCTTTCAGAAGCACCGCCTCCGGGCCGAGCTCCAGCAGTTTGCGCGCCGCATCCGGCATCTCGTCTCGGGACCGGATGGCTTGGCCGAGCAGCACCTCGGCCTCCGGCAGATTGGGCGTGATCACCGTGGCCAAGGGCAATAGGCGTTCGCGAAGCGCCTCGATCGCCGCCTGCTCCAAGAGCCGGTCTCCGGACTTGGCCACCATGACGGGGTCCAACACCACGGGGGCGGCTCCGTATCGGCTGAGCCGTTCGGCCACGGTTTGGATTACGGACTCCGTATGCAGCATGCCGATCTTGATCGCGTCGGCCCCGATGTCCTCAAGCACGGCATCCAGTTGGGCTCCGATGAAATCCGCGGACACGGGGTAGACGGCGCGCACTCGTTGCGTGTTCTGCGCCGTAAGAGCCGTGATCACGCTCAGCCCATAGCAGCCGAGCGCGGAGAAGGTCTTCAGATCCGCCTGTATACCGGCCCCGCCTCCGGAGTCGGAGCCGGCGATCGTAAGCGCTCGCGCATATCGCTTGCTCATCTCTGTTGTTCTCCTCTCCAGGAGGCTCGTTCGGTCTCGAAGCGCTCGATTTCCCGCTGCAGCGCCTGCGCCGCTTCGCGCGGGTCCGGAGCGGCGCAAATAGCGGAGACCACGGCGATGCCGTTGGCCCCAGCCTCAAGAACGAGGCGCACGTTGTGTGGCCCGATTCCGCCTATCGCAACGAGCCGATGCCGGGATCGGCGACGCGCCTCGGCCAACCCCTCTAGGCCCCAGGCCCCCTTGGTGTCGGTCTTCGTGGGTGTCGGGAAGACGGGGCTGATGCTCAGATACGAGACCTCGTAGGCTTCCGCCTCTGCAAGCTCCTCCATGCTCTCCACCGATAGCCCGATGATCGCCTCCGGACCCAAAAGCCGACGTGCGTGTTCATAGGGCATATCCTGCTGTCCGATGTGCACCCCCTCAGCCCCGACGGCCAAGGCCACGTCCACGCGGTCGTTGATGATAAGGGGCACCCCCAGGGGGCGGAGCAGCGCGTGCAGGCGTTCGGCCAGCTCGACGTATTGGCGCGTGCTGGCCCGCTTTTCGCGAAGCTGCACCATCTTGACACCCCCTCGGACGGCCTCCAACACGACCTCCTCCAGAGGTCTATTGCCGATCAGTTCGCGATCCGTCACCAGATACAGCCATGGCATAAGACCTTACTCCATGCGAAGCCGCCCTTGGATGTCCGCTTCCGAAAGCCGGTAGAGGGCGTCCAGGAAGCGCACCTGAAAGCTGGCGGGGCCCTCAGCCCCCTCGGCGGCCAATTCGCCGGCGATCCCCATGACCGCCATGGCGTGCGTTGTGGCCTGCGCGAAATCGGTGTTAACGGCCACGAACGCGCCGCAGAGGGCGCTAGCCGTGCAGCCCATCCCCGTTACGCGAGGCATGAGGGGATGCCCGTTGTGCACGGCCCGCACCTGCCCGCCGGAGGCGATGTAATCGACGCGCCCGCTTATGCAGATCACGCAGCCCAGCTCCGAGCTCAGTTTGCGCGCCAACCCCACCACGGACTCGGAGTCCAGGGTGCTATCGACCCCCTTGGTGCGCACCTCCACCCCGGCAAGCGAGGCGATCTCCGAGGCGTTGCCCCGGATCACGGTGGGCCTGGCGCGCTCTATGAGCATCCGCGCCGTTTCGGTTCGATAGGGCGTCGCCCCCACTCCAACGGGGTCAAAGACGATCGGCACTCCGCGTTCATGGGCGCGCCCCATGGCGCGCTCCATAGCCCGCACCCACGGGGGGCTTAAGGTGCCGATGTTGACCACAAGCGCCCCGGCAAGCTCCACCATGGCTTCGACCTCCTCTTCGGCGTGCGCCATGACGGGCGAGGCCCCGATGGCCAATAGCGCGTTGGCCGTGGTGTTCATGACGACGTAGTTCGTGATGTTGTGCACCAGCGGCGATCGAGACCGAATGGCCTGCACATCCGCCCACAGGGCGCGCACGGCTTCCTCGCGCATAGCAAACCTCCTCATTAGCTAGTTGGGTCTGCGGGGGATATTGGGGATGAGGCTAGGGGGACAAAGGCGCAGACAAGTCCATAATCTGGCCCCGTATTCCCTTCGCCGGCATTACCCGGATCAGGTTCAAAGGGTATCCTCTCAGCCCTGCCCTGATAGCGGGGCACCCCCAACGGAACCCAAAGGAAAGTAGCAAGGAAAGCTCACTGCAGGCAATCGTAGGCCGGAAAAACGGCGTGGGGCTACTCCTCCGGCAACACGAGCGCCAGCAGCAGGTACACCAGTATCCCCGTGCCAACGCTAAAGAGCGTGAGCGCAGCGTAGACCGCGCGCACCAACGTGGGATCGAGCCCAAAGTAGCGAGCCAGACCTCCGCAGACCCCAAGCAGCTTGCGTTCCGTGCGCGAGCGCGCTAGCTGAGCCATCGCCATACCTCCTAATCGCGTATCGGGATTTGGCGCGCCCGCGCAGAGGAGCTTGAGGCTGGGGGCATAATCCACCAGAGCACCAGATATAGAGGGATGCCCGTGCCGCTAAAAAAGAGGGTGAGCACCACAAACAGAAGCCGCATCAGCGTGGGATCAATCCCAAAGTATTCGGCGATCCCGGAGCAAACACCGGCGATCTTTCCCTGCTGGGATCGCCGCAGACGCCTGGGTTGGGGTGGACTTTCGGCCGCTACAGGGGGGTCCGGACTAGGGCGAGGACGTCGAGGACGCGCCAACACGCCAAGCCCCAGCAAGAGGATCAAGACCCCACCCAGAATGGGGAGCGCGCGCACAAGCCCAGAAAGATCCCAACCGATTGGAGCCCCGATCCGCTGGGCTAGATACAGCAGGCCGGCCGCGATCAGAGCCAAGCCGGCAAACGTAGCCAGCCTCGAGGGCCCCTCGGGTGTTTGGGTTTGCTCTAGCCTCCGCAGATACGCCTCCACTTCGGCTTCGGAGGCGGTAAACGTTTGGGGATGGAGCTCCTGCATGGTGGCCTCTCCTTGTGCGCACCAACGAGATACAGGTGTTTGTACGCGTTCAAGGCCTTTGGGGTTACGGGCGCCAAACGCCTTCTTCGGTTACCAGCGCATGCACGGGCACGTCGTACGGCTCCGAACAGAGGCGCTCCGCTACGCAGGCCTCGTAGACAGGGGCTACCAAGAAGGCGCCCTGGCCCCGTAGAGCCCGGTCGTAGTAGCCCTTGCCGTATCCGATCCGGTATCCCAACCGATCCGCGCCCAGCGAAGGGACCACAATGAGGTCAGGCGCGAAGGCACCCAGATCCCATGACTCCGGTTCCTCGACACCGTAGGGACCCAAACGCCAGCGGGTGTCGGGGTAAACGGTTCCGAAGTGCAGCGTTTGATTTGCCATAACGGGCGCTAGCACGCGTTTGCCCGCCGCCCAGGCCGCCGAAAAAAGGGGGCCCACATCCACCTCGCGACGAGCGCGCAGGGGCCGATAAAGCGCCACCACACGAGCCCGGCTCCACTCGGGAAGTGCAAGCAGATGATCTCTGATGCGGGCGCTCCGCTCGACGTATTCTGCCTCTTGTAAGGCGGCTCGATAGGCGCGGCAATGCGCCCGCCAGAGGGCCTTCTGGATCATGGCTTTAGGGCATGCGGACCAGATGGTGACGATCTGGATTCAGGGCGTGCTCCGTAAGCCGCTCCCGGAGCGATTCCGGCCCCCAGCGCAGCAGGGCGTATGCGGTGCTCCAGACGCGTTCCTGTAGCTCCCCTTCGGGCGCAACATGGGACAGCAGCCGCAGTAGCTGCGCAAGCAGCTCGGCGTGACGACGCCGTTGCGCGCGCCGGGTGCGCACCTCTAGCGCCTCCAGCTCCTGGAGAATACGCGCTCGGGTCCGCCCCCAAGCTCCCTCAAGCGTGGGATCCAGCTCCCGCACGGGGGCGAGCAACTGCTCCAGGCCAGCCTCGATGGCCGCGCGCGCGGCCGAGAAGGGAACAGACAAGGGGGCGTACCGGGCCAGCAGGCGCTCCTGCAACAGCTCCGCGCGCTCAAAGAGCTCGACAAACCGCAACCCCAGTCGTTCCAACAGACGCAGGGCTGCGGGATCTAAGAGCGTCGCGCTCAGGCGTGGCCACACCACGGGCGGTCTAAGCCCAAAGTGCGGATACAGGGCCAGAACTTGGGCCCAGTAAGCCACCTCAGCCGGGCCGGCCACGTAGGCCACCGTAGGCAGCAACCAATCTTGCGCCAGGGGCCGCAAGGCGACCCCGGGGCTTATGCGCTCCGGCTCAATGCGGACGCGATCCAATAGTTCCGCCTGCGTCCAGCTGCGATCTGTGCCGCGCCAGCGCACCCGCGCATCGGGCTCCGGCTCCAGGGCCCGTCGCTCCCCGTCGGGCTCCATCCAAAACAGGCCTATCGGTCGCGGGCGAAGCGGCAGTTCATAGCCTTGGGCGCTGAGGCGCTCGGACTGCTCCCGCAGCGACCGGAAGACCTGGGGCCACTCTCGAAGGACGCGCACGAAAAACTCCTCCCAAAGCCTCTTAAGAGCCGGATCAGCCGGATCAAGCAGCACCAGTCCGGTATCCGCAAAAAGGCCGTACAACAAGCGCGCAAACGCCTCACTCCAAGAACGCCCCGGCTGGTAGGCGGCCTCCAGTTGAGAGCGCACCGGCCCAGCATAGGGGGTATCGGGCAGCCGGCTCCAAAGCGCGCCCAGCCAATCGGAGATCTCCTCAGGCAACAGGCGCGCGCACATGGCTATGGGACGCTCCTCCTTGAGCTGAAGATGGGCCCGCATCAGGGTCCCATCGGCGGGCCAGGCCAGCTGATTGACCTCGCGCAGATCATGATCCTCCCCCTCAAGCCAAAAGACGGCCACCACAGGCCGATCCGGATGCCGTTCCTGCACGGCCTGGCGCAGCTGCAGCGCGGTGAGGATCTTGTAGAACGTGTACAACGGCCCTCCCAGCAGACCGACCTGCTGGCCCGTTACCACGGCCAGAGCCTCAGGATGGGCTAGAACGCGCGCCGCCGATTGGGCCTGCGCGTCTCCCCCGAGCCGACGCACCTGCGCCAGGAGCACTTCGGAAAGCGCCCGAAGATGGGCGCGTCGCCCGTCTTGGGGAACCGCAAATCCGCCGGCCCGCCAATCCGCGTAATGGGGACCCAGCCAAAGGGCGCGTAGGCTCTGCTCGGCCCGCAAATAGGCGCGGAAAAGCGTATTGGAGGGGATTGCTTGCCAAGAACAGGCCTCCTCGATATGCGTCGTCGAGAACCCTTCCATGATCACTTCTCGCCCTAGGTAGGAGGACAAGATAACCAAAAACCCGCGGCTACTTCATGAGGACCGCCGAGGCACCTTGTTTTGCTCTTCGACCCTGCGCAATTTGTGCTGAAACAAGAGGAGAGCCCCGATGGGCAGACGTCTTATCCTGCGGCTGGCCACCCCGGCCCTTTGCCTTTTGGGCTGTCAGACGCAGGAAGAGCCTACGGCCTGGGTGCGGTTTGTGCACGTCAACCCAGAATACGCGGCCACGGTCGACGTATGGGCCGGCAAAAAGCCCGCCTTCGTGGGGGTCACCTACGGCGATGCCACCTCGTATGCGACCTTCTTGACGCAGAGCAGCTTTCAGGCTTTTCCGGAGGGCCGCCGCGCTCCGGCGCTTTTCGCCATAAGCCCCCGCATGGAGGCGGAGCGTAAATACTCGCTATTGTTTCTTTTTGGAGTGCCCAATCAGGCCCTCGTGCTACCAGACGATACCACGGCGCCTCCATCCGGACAGGCCTACGTGCGCTTCGTGCACGCCGCCTTAGGGGTGGGGCGGCTGCTCGTCACAGACGCCCCCCTTCGAGGCGGAGGCGGGCAGCCTCGTCTGGAGAGCCCACAGGAACTCCTCATCACGCTCCGACAAGCGGGTCACGTTACGGGCTATCGGGCCTTTCAGGCCGGAGACGTGGTGCTGTACCTAAGCCCCGATGGGGTGCGCTCAACGGTAAGCGCCCGCTTGTCGCTGCGCTCCGGCAGCCTGTATACGGTCGTGATCACCGGTAGCGGTAACCTGCAGCACGGCCTACCTTTGCGCTTCCGCTCCTACGAACACCTGCTCATTCCGTAGCCGATCCGGACGAAGAGGGCACTTTGAGCTCCAGACGGGCGATCTCAAAGGCCGCCCCGCACCCCCGACAGGAGGAGCCGCAAGAAGCCTTCTTCCGCCGAGGGGCCGCTTGCAGCAGACGGCGCATGTACCCGACGAAGTAGGCAACGGCCCATAAGCCGAGAGCCGCAATAGCTGCATATTGCCCCATTTCGCTTAGCATCAGGCCCCCAGGACGCGTCCGATCTGATAGACCAACAGGGTCACGACGTAGGCCAGAACGTTCATGTAAAGCAACAGGAGAAGCGGCCACTTCCAGGAGCCCGTCTCCCGACGCACCACGGCCACGGTGCTCATACATTGGCAGGCCAAGGCGAAGAAGACCATCACGCACAGCCCTACGAGCCAATCGTATGCCGGAAGTCCGGTGGCGGGATCCTGGGCTTCGCGCAGCTGCTGCCGCAGGGTGAGGGAGTTTTCATCGGCCTCGCCAACGCTGTAGATCGTCGCCATGGTGCTGACGAAGACCTCCCGGGCGGCGAAAGAGGTAATGAGGGCGATTCCGATCTTCCAGTCGAACCCCAAGGGCTCGATGACGGGCTCTATGAGGCGCCCCAGCCGTCCTGCGAAGCTTTGCTCCAGCTGCTCGGCCGCCTGTTGACGCTCCAGGTTCAGACGAGCCTCCTCCGTTGGGGCCTGCGCCTTGAGCTGCGCGTAGCGTTGCTGGAGCTCTTCCGAGACGGGAAAACTCGCCAGAAACCAAAGCAGAATCGAGATAGCCACGATGATCGGCCCCGCCTGCACGACGAAAGCTTGGGCCCGGTCCCCCATCTGCCAAAGCACGTGCTTAAGCGAGGGAAGCTTGTATGGGGGTAGCTCCAAAATGAAGACAGGCGCCTGCTCGCGCGCAATCAGGCGCTTCATGATCCAGGCGGCCAGCAGGGCCATAACGATACCCAATAGGTAAATACCCAACAGCGTCAGGCCGGCCGCGCTAAAGAGGCCCGCGATGCGCTTCTCAGGGATGAAGGCCCCGATCATGAGCGTGTAGACCGGAAGCCGAGCGCTACAGCTCATAAGCGGCACCACGAGGATCGTAATGAGCCGGTCGCGCCAGTTCTCGATCGTGCGCGTGGCCATAATGGCCGGTATGGCGCAGGCGAAACCGCTCATGAGCGGCACTACGGAGCGCCCATGCAGGCCCAGACGCGACATAAAACGGTCCATGATAAAGGCCGCCCGGGCCATGTAGCCGGAATCCTCAAGCAGGCCGATGAAGAAGAACAACACCATAATCTGGGGTAGAAAGGTGACGACCGCTCCGAAGCCGGCTAGTATGCCGTCCGCCACCAGGCTAGCCAGCCAGGGGCCCGGCAGGTGGGCGCGGGCGCGCTCCTGGGCCCATCCCACGAGGGCCTCGATGCCCTGCATGGGATACTCGGCCCAGGAGAAAATGGCCTGGAAAATGAGCGCAAGCAGCGCAACAAACAGAACCGGCCCCCAAAATGGGTGTACGAGCACACGATCAAGCCGGTCGGTGATCGTTTCGCTGACCGTGCGGACGCGCTCCGTAGCTGCCTGAGCCAGCTCCTCCAGCCAACGATATCGGTACGCAGCCTCGACGGAGCGCCAATCCAGGCCCGCCTGTTCTAAGACGGCGCGAGCTTGATGCACCAAGGCGCGCAACCGCTCCCCTTGCGGCCTTCTGGCCCATCGCTCCAGGGCGTGATCATCTGTGAGCACGCGCAGGGATTCTGCTACATGTACGCGCTCATCTAAGGCCGTATATGGGTCGAACCACTCTCGATCGATCTGCCGGCAAGCGGCCTCCACCGGCTCAGGTGGCCTCCATTGGCTCGGGGCTGGACGCGATTGGCGTAGCAACTCCTCTATCGCCCTGCGCAGCTCGGCGATTCCACGACCCTTATCGGCTCGGATCGGCACCACGGGCACCCCCAAGCGCTCCTGCAGCACCTGCGGATAGACCTTGATCCCCTTAGAGGCCGCCACGTCGAGCATGTTCAGCGCGATAACGGCCGGGATTTGCAGGTCCAACACTTGGGTGGCCAGATACAGATTCCGCTCAAGATTGCTCGCATCGACGATGATCAGGGCCAAATCCGGAAGCACGGGCTCCTCGGGAGAGGCGCCTATGGCGGTCTCGTAGGCGATCTGCTCATCAAGCGACTTGGGGTTTAGGCTGTACATCCCGGGCAGATCGAGCAACTCAACCGTGGTGCCATCGGAGAGCCGAAACCAGCCCGAGCGGCGTTCCACGGTCACCCCGGGGTAATTGCCGACCTTCTGCCGCAGGCCCGTAAGGGCGTTGAAGAGAGAGGACTTTCCAGAATTGGGGTTGCCCACCAAGATGGCCCGCACCGTGCGGGCCTCGGCGCGCACGGTTGGAGGAGGAGTCATGTACAGAGCTCCACCTCTACGGCCTCCGCCTCGCGCCGGCGAATGGACAACAAATAGCCGCGCACGCGGATCTCCATGGGATCCCCAAGTGGGGCGAAGCGCACCACCTGGACCTCCGTTCCCTCAAGCAGCCCCATCTCCAAAAGCCGCACGGTGGCCTCCGGGCGCAGACGCCGCACCACGGCGCGCATGCCGGGTCTCAGACGGGCTAACACAGTATGGGAGACGCGCATAACCGAACCCTTACTGAAGCGGCATCACCCAGACGGCGTGAGCCAGCCGCCGGCCTATGGCCAGCCGGGCATCCCGAACGCATACCAGGATGGGATCGGGCCCTCGCAGCACCGCCATACGCTCCCCCTCTGCGAGCCCCAGCTCGCGCAACCGCGTCCCATATCGGTCATCGGCGATTCGGATGACCTGCACCTGGCTTCCCACGATACACTCGGCAAGCGGCACCATTAAACAGGGCTCCAAATTTAGACCAAATCTAGGATGAAGACATCAAAAAAACGCCCTCTTTTTCCACTTAGGGTTCAGCCGGTAGGGGGTTGGGCAGAGGGCCGATTCGGGCAATTCTCACGACGGCAGTGTCCATAAAGTTCCAGCGAATGATGCGTCACCTCGAAATGATACACCTCCTCTACGAGCTGCTGGATATCCTGCAGCCGCGGATCGCAGAACTCCAGCACCTGTCCGCAATCTAGACAGATCAAGTGGTCATGCTGCCGATATCCATAGGAGCGCTCGTACTTGGCTTGGTTGCGGCCGAACTGATGCCGGGTGACGAGGTTACACTCCCGAAGCAACTCTAGCGTGTTATAGACCGTGGCTCGGGACACGGTACTGCCCTTTTGCCGAAGCCGCAGGAAGAGCTCATCGGCGTCGAAGTGACCGTCGATGGCGTACACCTCCTCCAGCACGGCAAAGCGTTCCGGAGTCTGCCGCAGGTTTTTGCGTTGAATGTAGGTCCGAAAAATCTCCCGAACCTCGCGCAAGAACGCCTCTGGATACGAGGAGCGTTTCATAGGCGTCACAGAAAATACAGCTGTAGAAAGATTCGGGTCAACCTATTGCGGAGTTTCTCATCGAAAATGCGCACATACGAAGCGCCCCCTCACGACCTCCCAAGCGGCTTCCAGGACGATTTCGAAAGGCTCCTCGGCCCGAAGGCGCACAACTCGATCCGGCTCGCGCTCCCAGATCCAACGATAGCCGGCCTGCACGCGTTCGTAGAAGGCCTCCTCGGCCTGTTCAATTCGATCGGCCATCTGGCCCCGCTTGCGCGCCAACGCCACCTTAAGAGGCGCATCTAACCATAGGGTGAGATCCGGTTTAAGCCCGCCGGTGGCCAAATCGTTAAGCTCTGCACAGCGCTCTGGTCCCACGACCCCCCGACCAAACGCTTGATACGCCATGGTGGAATCCGAGAAGCGATCCAAGAGCACCCAGCGGCCCTCGGCCAGGGCGGGTCGAATGCGACGGAAGGTGAGGTCCGCTCGCGCGGCCAAAAACAGAAACAGCTCTACCGTAGGGCTTATCTGGCCCTTAGGTTCCAGCAAGAGCTGGCGTATGCGCTCGGCTAGATCCGTGCCCCCCGGATCCCGCAACGCGAGCACCCCAAGGCCCAGACGCTCTAGACGCTTCTGGAGCGCGGCCAGAAGCGTACTTTTACCGGATCCATCAAGGCCCTCGACGCTGATCAGGCATCCCGACACGGACACAAGGTAGCACAAATCCGCCAAAACGACGCAAGCCCGAAAGCCCAAGCCCGGTGACGCGCAAAACAGAGGGTGCAATTTTTTTGTAACCGCACCTTCTATCCGCACACCCTCTCTATTTTTGAGTGACCTTAGGTGCGGGAGATCGCTCTATGTGGCGATGTGTGACTCTTCTGGGGATCGCCTATGCGCTTTCCCATCCTGCTAGCGGGCAGATCGTAGCCACTCGGATCAACGGGGCCATCGTGCTCGACGGACGGATACAAGAAGCCGCTTGGGAGGGCGTACAGCCCCTTACGGGGTTTCGTCAAAACAACCCCCAAGATGGGGCCGAGCCGACGGAACGCACCGAGCTGCGAGTCGGCTTTGACGAGCGCTACCTGTACGTGGCCTTCGTTTGCTTCGATTCCGAGCCGGAGGCGATCATCGCAAACGCGCTGGAGCGAGATGCGGAGCTCAACCAGGATGATCACGTCACAATCGTGCTGGACACGTACTTGACCCGGCTAAGCGGCCTTGGCTTCAGCACCAACCCCAACGGAGTGCGTCGGGACTTTGCGATCTTCAACGATGCGGCCGAGCGCATACCGCTGGATCCGAACTGGAACACATTCTGGGACGTGGCCACGGCGCGGGGCGATTGGGGGTGGTCGGCTGAGTTCCGGATCCCTCTTTCCAGCCTCCGCTATCAGGTGCAAAACGGCCAGGCCCGTATGGGCTTTATCGCCTCGCGCATGATCCGGCGCAAAAGCGAACTCGCATTGCTGCCCCATATCGGACGCGAATTTCGCAACGCGCAGTGGCGCGTCTCCCAAGCCGCGGACCTTATCTTGCCCCTGGATCGGCCCTCTCGCCCTCCGTTTTACCTCACCCCTTACGCCTTGGGCGGATACGGACAAGATGCCCGCCCGGCGGGGCTCGGCTACCGCATGGATCCCCGGTGGGTGCGCAACGTGGGCCTGGACGCGAAATACGGGCTTTCCTCCAACCTTACGCTCGATCTTACGGCTAACACGGATTTTGCTCAGGTGGAAGTGGACGACCAGCAGATCAATCTAAGCCGGTTTTCCATCTTCATTCCGGAAAAACGGGACTTTTTCCTGGAGTACGCCAGCCTCTTCAACGTAGGGTTTTTGTTTCGAGTCGGCCAACAGCAAAACCGGCTCTTCTATAGCCGCAGCATCGGCATCGAGCAGGGGCAGCAGGTACCCATCCTGGGCGGAGCGCGCCTGACGGGCCGCGTAGGCGACTGGGAAATAGGGCTTATCGAGATGCAGACCGGAGCCGTGCGCAAAGCGGATCTTAATGTGGGCTCGCGCAACTTCGGTGTGCTCCGGCTCAAACGCCGGGTGTGGAACGAAAACTCCTTCTTGGGCCTGCTTTGGACCTCGCGCTTGGATCTGGATAGCCGCTCTTGGGATGCGACTTACGCCCTAGATGGGCTGCTGCGCTACTCAGGCACGCACTACCTATCGTTCCTGGCGGCGCAGACGCGCAACACCGTAGAGGGGCGTCCTCAGGCGCCCGGCTGGGACAATGCGCTCGTGCACATAAGCTTAGAGGACCGCCGCAACAGCGGCTTTACCTATAACGCCATGCTCAGCTACGTCGGCGACAGCTTTGAACCCCGCTTAGGGTTCTTGGTGCGTCGAGGCTACTACCGGGCCGCGGGGGAGTTCTCCCAGTACTTCTTCCAGCCCGCCTCATCGCCCGTGCGCAACTTCATGCTCAACTTCGATCCGACGTTCTTTTGGAACACACGCGGACAGCTTGAAACGGCCGAGATCACCCTTGGCTGGGCCACGGACACCAAAACAGGTGCCCATATTCACCCCATGCTCCAGTACACCTTCGATAGGGTGCCCCGAGCCTTCCTTATCTACGCCCCCAAGAACATCCGCATCCCGGCGGGTCGGTATCGATTCTGGACCCTCGACTTTCATGGCTTTCTGGGGGGCGCAAGCCGGCTTTCGGGAAATTGGCGCATCAATGTCGGCTCTTACTACGGTGGATGGCGCTGGTCCAGCAGCCTGTCGCCCTCTTGGGTCCTGAACCGCCATCTTGTCCTGGGCCTGCAGCACAACCTGGGCTATGCCGACCTGCCCGGAGGGGCGTTTACCACCCAAGTTTTGCGCCTGCGGGCGCAATACGCCTTTAACGCCCAATGGACGGCCAAGGCCTTTGTGCAATACACCTCGGCTCTGCGTACGGTGGACGTAAACTTTCGACTTCGCTTTACCCCGCGCGAAGGGGTAAACCTGTACGTGGTCTATAACGAGACGCTCAACACCGAGCGCGGGCGCACCAGCCCGGCCCTGCCCTGGACGAATAGCCGCGCTCTGATGCTCAAATACAGCTACACATTCGGATGGTGAGCCTACCAATCCCGCTCCGGCCGGCGCGGAGCAGCCCGTGCTAGGCGGCGCTGAACGCGATCCAGCGTGCGCGCTTCCTGCTCGCGCAGACTCTCCAAGAGCCGCTCTGCCGTAGCGCGGTCGATCTGCTCCGGCCCTTGGGGGGCCGGATTGGCGGCCGAGGCGGCCTCTGCATACGGACGCGGACGCGGCAAAGCGTCCAACGCCAGTGTGTCGGAGACAGCAGGGCTTTTGTTGCGGCTTAGCTGACGCCAAACCCATTCGTAGTTAAACCGAACCTCGCGCTCGGGGCCGCGCATCAGGGCCTGTCGATACGCTTGCAGGGCGGCTTGGGCTTTTCCGGAGCGGTACCAGGCGTTTCCGGCGTTGTAGGCCGCCCGGGCTTGGTTCTCCGGAAGCCGAAACCGGTGCAGAGCGCTTTCGAAGTAAGCTGCCGCCTCCTCGTAACGCCCCGCCCGATACGCCGCAACGCCGGCTTGAAAGTCCGCCAGCGCCTGAGGATCTTCCCCAGGAAGCCCGATGACCTGAGCCTGAGCCGCTGAGGCGCCCCAAAAAAGCAAGGCGAACAGCGCAGCGCCTCCCCTTACGGGCAGCCGAAACCCGTACCAATAGCCCCACCACCCTAGCAGGCTCAGGATCAGAAAGGGGGCCACGTGGATGTCGCGCTCGTATCGGGCCCGAACCGAAGCGAACTGTCCGGGTAACTGGCGCAGGGCCTCGGCGAGCTCCAGGATATGTTCCGCGCGCAGGTAGCGACCTCCGGTCTGCTGCGCGATCGTGCGAAGCCGATCGGCCTCCAGGCGCGTGCGCACCTCGGCCCCTGAGCGATCTCGTTTGTACCGCTCCGGGGGTGAGGCCTCCGGCAACGGGATCGGGACCGGTTCCGAAGAGCCCACCCCGACGGTGAACACGGGTATGCGAGCCCGCTGAAGCTCTCGCAGGACGGGCCCATAGCGGTTTTCATGATCCTCGCCATCGCTTACGAGCACGATGGCGCGCGCCCGAGGGCCTTCAAGAGGCGAAAAAAGCTCCTGGGCTCTGGCCAGGGCCGCGCCGAAATCGGTGCCCTGTACGGGCATCCAGCTTGGATCGAGCGCATCTAGCAACAATCGGATCGGTTCCGGATCCGACACAAGGGGGCATTGGGGAAAAGCCGTCCCCGCAAACGCAACAAGCCCCCAGCGCGCCTCCGGAAGCGCCTCTAGAAGCAAGCGCACGGCTTGACGGGCCTGTTCCAGACGCGTGGGCGCACCATCCTGGGCATACATGCTCAGCGACAGATCGAAGGCCACCACGACGTCGGGCCCGCGCTGGGGCGCATGTCGAAGCCGCATCTTGCCAAGCGGCCCCAGGAGGGCAATCCAAGCGCTCACGAGGGCCAAAGCCAGCATGAACAGGCGCTCCCAGCGCACCCGCAGCCGCTGTCCATAGCGGGCCCAGAGGGCCGGGTCCATCCAACGCCGCATGTCCCGTAGCCGACGCCGTTCAAAGGCCCAGCCTAGGGCGAGCAGCACGGGGATCAGAAAGCCCAGCCACAGAAACTCGGGATGCGCCCACATCAGTATCCGATCGCCGTATCCTCCCCGCGGGGGTCGGCCCCCCCGTAGAGCCGTCCGTCGGGCCCCACCAGGATCCCGTCAGCCCGTCCGGAATAGCCCGGACGTTCGCGCAGCTCCCAACCCCGACGTCGCAGGTTTTCGAGCACGTCCCGGGGCAGGCCGCGCTTTTCGTAAAAGAGCACATCCGGCAGCCACTGATGGTGAAAACGCGGGGCGTCGATCGCCTCCTGGATGTTGAGACCAAAGTCGATGACGTTGACCAAGATCTGAAAAACCGTCGTGATGATGGTCGCCCCTCCGGGGGTGCCGATGACCAGGAAAAGCCGGCCGTCTCGGGTCACGATCGTGGGCGTCATGGAGCTCAACATCCGCTTGCCCGGCGCGATGGCGTTGGCCTCCCCGCCGATCAGGCCGAACATGTTCGGCACGCCCGGCTTGGCCGAGAAGTCGTCCATTTCGTTGTTCAGCAGAAAACCCGCCCCCTCCACGGCCACGTAGGAGCCATAGCCACCGTTGAGGGTGGTGGTGCAGGCTACGGCGTTGCCCTCGGCGTCCACGATGGAGTAGTGGGTGGTCTGCTCCGATTCATATCGATGCGGCTGACCGTGCCGAACCTGCGCGCTGGGGGTTACGCGCTCCGGGTCGAAATCCCGCATCCGGTCATGCGCATAGGCTTTGCTGATAAGCTGGGATACGGGGACGGGATAAAAATCCGGATCCCCCAGGAACTCGGCCCGATCGGCGTAGACGCGCCGCATGGCCTCGGCCATCAGGTGAATGGTGCCGGAGCTCAGAAAGCCCATCGCCTTCAGGTCATACGGCTCTACCATGTTAAGGAGCTGCAGCAGGGCCACCCCGCCGGAGCTCGGCGGGCCCATCGAGATGATCTCATAACCCCGATACGTGCCCCGTACGGGCTCCCGCCAAAGGGGCCGATAGCGGGCCAGGTCTTCGTGCGTGATCAGCCCTCCGCCGCGGCGCATCTCGGCCACCAACAGATCGGCCGTTTTGCCTCGGTAGAAATCCTCTCGACCCCGATCGCGGATGCGCTTGAGCGTTTCGGCCAGGTCGCGCTGCACAAGCCGATCCCCCTCTTGCCAGGGGCGGCCGTCGGGGTGCAGAAAGTATTTGCGCGAACCGGCAAAGCGCCGGAAGTACGGGGCGGCTTCGTTGAGGTTTTCGGCCGCGATCCGGCTCAGCGTAAAGCCCTCCTCAGCCAGCCGGATTGCGGGCTCCATGACCACGGCTCGGGGCAGCCGACCGAAGCGCTCGTGCGCCTCCAGCAGGCCCGCCACGGACCCAGGCACCCCGACGGCCAGATGACCGATTTTGCTCTTCTCCGAGATGTATTCGCCGCGCTCATCGAGGTACATATCCCGATGCGCCTTCAGGGGGGCCGTTTCCCGGTAATCGAGCGTGTAAACAGCTCCGTCCCGAAACCGAATCACCATAAAGCCCCCACCCCCCAAGTTGCCCGCCTCGGGATAGACTACAGCCAGAGCGAACCCTACGGCTACGGCCGCATCGACGGCGTTGCCCCCCCGTTTGAGGATCTCCACGCCGGCCTCAGAGGCCAGGCGATGGGCCGAGACGACCATGCCGTTGCGGGCTTCCACGGGGCGCCGTTGAGCCCAGCCCCAAAGCCCCTGGCACAGGAGCAGACCGAGGACAACGAGCGCACGCATGCCTGACATCGTCACACCTCCTTGCCGCTTAGCCACCAGAATATGCGCCTCTGGGCTCACCCGGGGCAACCCACCGCCATGTCCGAATAAAAAGGGGGGCCTTGAGCCCCCCTGAGAACCTACCTTGTAAGCTTTAGGGCTTAGGTCTTTTCACGGAACTTGATCGTGCAGCCGATGCTCTTGGTCTGGGACACGGGCACGGGACGCCCGGCCAGTAGGGCATCGAGGGCGTTCTTGAGGTAGCGCTCCTTGACGGCCTCCGGGTTGCGCGCGTTGTCATCCAGGGCGCCGGTATAGACAAGCTTCCCTTGAGAATCAAACAGGAAAAACTCCGGCGTGTGCGTCGCCCCAAAGGCGCGCGCTACATCGCTTGTAGCGTCCACCACGTACGGGAACTTGAAGCCCCGCTCCTTGGTGCGCTGCTGCATGACTTCGTAGCGATCTTCCGAGTTTTTGGCGGGGTCGTTGGGATTGATCATGATCACCCCGATGCCCTGCGTCTGGGCCCAGTTGCCCACCTCGGCGATGCGCGTCTCCCAAGCCTTCACCCAGGGGCAGGAATTGCAGGAAAAGATCACTAGGGTGCCCTTCTGCCCTTTGACGTCGGCAATGGAGAGCTCGCGGCCGTCTACATTGAGCATTTTGACGTCCTTTACCGAAGCCGGCAGCAGCTCACCGGGCTTGAGCTTGGGGTTAGCGGCCTGACCTTGAGCTTGCGCCCAGAGGGCGAAGGGCAACAGGCAAGCCAGTAAACCGAAGGCGATACGGCGCATAGCGCGTCCTCCTCTCACTTAAGGGTTGGAAAGCACCTCTTGAACCATGCGCTCAAAGGTGGCGTAGTCGGCCTTGCCTTCATGGAAATGACGCAACCGGCCCTGCCGATCGAAGACCAGCGTAGCCGGAATCGCCCCCGACCAGTCGGGGTTGAGCGCATTGATGAAGGCGTTGTCGTCATCCTGCGCTTTGATGTAGGTGGGGAAATCCACCCCCTGCTCAGCCAAGAAGCGGCGTACGGCCTCTAGTTCGGAGTCGAAATCCACGGATACGAACATGACGCGCAGCCCCCGCTCCCGATAGGCCCGCGCCAAGCGCACAAGATCCGGGAATTCCTCCACGCAGGGTTGGCACCACGTGGCCCACAGATTCACCAGCGTCACGGCCGCCTCGGGCTTGCGCACCTCGGCCAAGATACCTTCGGCCGTGACGGGCAAGACCTCGATGGAGGCGGCTTGGGCCCTGTTTTCAGAACGAGCGCTTTCGGAGGCGCTCCGAGCGCATCCCAACCACCCGAGGGCGAGCAGCAAGAGCACTCCGTAATACAAGGGCATGGATCTCACCTACAATAAGCCGCTGCATTAGACCGGACTGTAGCGGCAAAAAGTTTCCCAACTCCGGGTGAAGAGGGAGCTGTTACAAGATTATCACACTCCGTCGGGCTCCTCCTTGTATCGGTCCGGCCAGCAGCGGTTTAGCCAAGCGCGGATGCGGGCCTCGTAGCCTCGGCCGGTGGGCCTGTAGAACAGCCGCGGCTGCATGCCCTCTGGAAAATAGGAGAGGCGCGCGAAGCCCTCTGGCGTTTCATGGGGATAGACGTATCCGCTTCCGTATCCCTCTTGGCGCATAAGCGCGGTTACGGGGTTGCGCAGGTGCAGGGGCACGGGGCGCGCGCCCTCTCGGCGCACCTCTTCAAGGGCGTTTTCGATGGCCCGATAAGCGGCGTTGCTTTTTTCGCAGCCGGCCAAAAACGTAGTAAGCTGTGCCAAAACGATCCGCGCCTCCGGCAGTCCAATCCGGTGCACGGCGTCAAAGGCCGCCGTGGCCAGCAGAAGCGCGTTGGGGTTGGCGTTGCCGATGTCCTCGGCGGCCAAGATGATGAGCCGACGGGCGATGAAAAGCGGGTCCTCGCCTGCCTCCAGCATCACGGCCAGCCAATACAGCGCGGCATCGGGGTCTGAGCCGCGCACGCTTTTAATGAAGGCGCTGATCGTATCGTAATGCCCTTCACCGGCCTTGTCGTACCTCGGTACAACCTGTTGAAAAGCCGCCTCTACGTGTTCGGTGCGAATGCGGCGGCGGCCGTCGGCATCCGCCACAGCCAGGGACAGGGCTAGCTCCAGACCGTTGAGCATTCGCCGGGCGTCCCCTCCTGAGAGCCGTAGCAGCGTCTCCTCGTCCTCCAGCTCAGGCCGGAGGGCCTGTATGTAGGGGTCCTGTAGGGCACGCTGCAGAATCTGGCGCAGGTCTTCGGCTTCTAGGGGCCGAAGCCGATACACCTGACAGCGCGAGACCAAGGCGGGGATGATCTCAAAACTCGGGTTCTCGGTCGTGGCCCCGATCAGGATCACCTGCCCCCGTTCCACATGGGCCAACAGGGCATCTTGCTGAGCTTTGTTGAAACGGTGTAGCTCGTCGATGAAGACTACGGTCCGCTCTCCGCAGGCATGCCGGCGTTCGGCTCGCTCCAGAACGGCGCGCACCTCCTTTACGCCATCCAGCACGGCGCTGAGCGATTCGAAGTGGGCCCCGGATCCCGCGGCGAGCAGCCGCGCCAGAGTCGTCTTGCCCGTACCCGGAGGCCCCCAGAGGATGAGCGAAAGGCTCAGGCGCTCCTCCAGCCAGCGGCGCAGGGGGCGCCCCGGACCGGTCAGGTGTTCTTGTCCGACGACGTCCTGCAGGGCCCGGGGGCGTGTGCGCTCAGCCAGAGGCGCTGCGGGATCTGGAGCGAGAGCTTCGTTGGTAGGCATGGGCGATCGTTGCGCTCAAAACGAACATCAGGGCCACATAATAGCACCACAGCGCCAGAAGCGAAAGCAGGGCGTAGGATCCATAGAGCGCATTTAAGCGGGCAAAGCTGTGGGCCAAATAAAAGCCGATCGCGTACTTGGCTAGCTCCAGTAACAGGGTAAAGGCGACCGATCCCACCCAAGCCGTCGACCAGGGGAGCCGCACCTCGGGTAGATAGCGAAACAAGAGGGCGAAAACAACCGCGTTCAGCAGCGAAGCCAGAGCCGATCCCACCGGACCCACCAAACCGCTCCCAGTGACCAGAATCGAACCGACTCCGTAGGCCTCTAGTAGAGGCTGAAGAGGCCGCCAGAGGATCCCCCATAGGGTGCCCAGCGTGCCCGTGAAGACCACCGCGGACCCAAGCAGCCCAAACCAAAGCAGATCGTAAAGCTTGCTCATGACCGGGTTGCGGCGCTCCGGGAGGCCAAATACAAGATGCACGGTCGTCCGCAGCGAGGCGGCCAGGCTAGAACCCGCTAGAAACAGAGCCCCTGCGGCCAAACCGCTGGCTATGCCTCGGCCCTCGATGAGAGACAACAAAAGCCCCTCTAGGTGTTGCCGCGTAAGCTCGGGATCGGAACTGAAGCGTTCCAGGGCGGGCAGGTACGCCTCCAAAAGCTCGCGTACGCGCGCATGGGCCGCCTCACTGGAAGAGAGGAAAAAGCCCAGGCCGGCTATGGCGAATAGCAATAGCGGTAATGTGGATAAACCCAGCGAAAAGGCCAACGCGGCGGCCATGTAAAACGGATGCCCATGTCGCAGAAGATCCCAGCAGGCGCGCCCAAAGACCCCCCAACGCCCCTGGGCCTGATGGGGTTGCGTCGGCCTGTTTTTTTTCAAACCTTTGAGCGCTCGCATCCTTTTTAAGGTCCGCATAACGAGCAGAAGGAGACAACCTACATGCGCGCCCGCCTTAAGTACGTCGAGGGCCTCACGTTCGTGGGCCAGGCCGGATCCGGGCATTGGACCGTGCTGGATTCGCCGCATGGAGAGCGTCCGGCGGCCGCTACAAGCCCTATGGAGATGATCCTGTTGGCCCTAATGGGCTGCTCCGCTATGGACGTGGTGGCGATCCTCAGAAAGATGCGCGCCCCCTTCGTTGACCTGGAGGTAGAGGTGGAGGCCGATCGGGCCGAGACCCATCCTCGGGTGTACACGCGGCTGCATTTGAGTTATCGAGTAAAGGGCCGGGGTCTGGAGCCGGAGCAGGTCGCCCGGGCCGTGTTGCTATCGCAAGAGAAGTACTGCTCGGTGGCCGCGATGCTACGCGCCAGCGTGCCGATTTCCTATGAAGCCTGGCTCGAGGACGCAGAAACGGGTGAGCGCAAACCCGTATCCTTTGTGGGGGTCTCCGCGAGCTAGACCCACAAGAACTCGACTCCGTCTCCCAAGCCCCCAAAGGCTAACGCAGGCCCCAAGGAGGAACTTTGTCTTGAGGCGAACGTCTGTAAGTTCGGGCTCTGGTTCTGAACTTAGCACCCAGCCTCGCACGCCGTTCCATGCCGGATGCTAAACCTCCCGCCCCCTCGGTATCCTCGACGCTGCCAGCGGCGTCCGAGATCGTCCTGCCCCCTCTATATCGGGATATTCTAGAGGAGCTCCTAGGCCTTTGTCGCCAGCACCTGCGCACAGTCGATGAGGCGCTCATTCAGAAGGCCTTCGCCGTGGCTTATATCGCACACGAGGGCCATGTGCGGGCCTCCGGGGAGCCCTATGTGCTACATCCCATCGAGGTGGCTAAGATCGTGGCCCAGGAGATCGCCTTAGATGACATCTCGGTCGCGGCCGCGCTGCTACACGACGTGGTAGAGGATACGGAGTACTCGCTCGAGGTCATCCGGGCCGAATTCGGCGAGACGATCGCGCGCATCATCGACGGGCTCACGAAAATATCGGGGCTTTTCCGCAGCCGGGCCATCACGCAGGCGGAAAGCTTTCGCAAGCTGCTCTTGTCCATGGTGCAGGACGTGCGCGTGATCTTCATCAAGTTCGCCGATCGGCTGCACAACATGCGCACGATCGAGGTCCTGCCGCCGGAGCGCCGGCTGCGGATCGCCTATGAGACGCGCGATCTGTACGCGCCGCTTGCGCACCGGTTTGGGCTGTTTCGGATCAAGAGCGAACTAGAGGACCTGGCGCTTAAGGTGATCGAGCCGGAGGCGTATCGGTTCATCGCACGCAAGCTGCGCGAAAAAAGACAAGAGCGCGAGGCCTACATCGAACGCTTCGTGCGGCCCATTCGGGAGCGCCTGGAACAAGCGGGGCTGCGCTTTGAGATCACCGGCCGCCCCAAGCACATTTATTCGATCTATCGTAAGATGCGCATTCAGGGCAAGCCCTTCGAGGAGATCTACGACCTGTTTGCCGTGCGCATCATCTTGGACGTGCCCGAGTCGGAGGGCAAGGAGGCCTGCTGGCGCGTCTACGGGATTGTGACCGACATCTACACGCCAATCCCGGATCGGTTTCGGGACTTTCTGTCCGTGCCCAAAGCCAACGGCTACCAGTCCCTGCACACAACGGTCATCGGACCCGACGGACGGCCCGTAGAGGTGCAGATCCGCACTCGGCAGATGCACGAGGTGGCGGAGCGGGGCCTGGCGGCTCACTGGAAATACAAGGAGGGCCTGCAGAGCGTAAACGCCGAGCTGGACCGATGGATCGGCTGGGTGCGCGATATCCTGGAAAGCCGCACGGAGGCTCCCACGGAGTTCGTGCAAGACCTCAAGTTGAGCCTATATCAGGATGAGATCTACGTCTTCACCCCCAAGGGCGATCTGATCACGCTGCCGGCGGGGGCCACGCCGGTGGACTTCGCTTTTCACATCCACACGGAAATCGGCCTGCACTGCATCGGAGCCAAGGTCAACGGCCGCATCGTCCCTTTAAGCCACAAGTTGCAAAGCGGCGATCAGGTCGAGATCCTCACCTCCCGGCGGCAGCAGCCGAATCCGGATTGGCTCAACTTCGTCGTCACGCATAAGGCCCGCGCCAAAATCCGGCAGTTCATCAACGAACAGCGACGCCAGACCATAGAGGCGGGCCGGGCCCTTTTAGAAAAACATCTGGAAAAGCGCAAACGCTCGGTTTCCGATCAAGACCTGAACCGGGTGGCGGCTGCGCTCAAGTTTCCCAACGTAGCGCAGATGTTTTACGAGCTCGGAGCCGAGCTGCTATCCCCCGAAGAGGTGCTGCAGACCTTGGCTCGGCTTGAGCAGCACCCCGAGGCCCCACCTCCGACCCCCGCATCGGAGTCGTCCTATCTCCAGGAGGCCCGCCAAGAAAGAGGGGACGCCATCTTAATCGAGGGAGAGCCCTTGGGGCGGCTCTCCTACGATTATGCGCGCTGCTGTAATCCGATTCCGGGCGATGAAGTGATCGGCTACGTGAGCCGCAACGGAACGCTGCGCATCCACCGCACCAGCTGCCAGAACGTGGCCCATCTTGTCCAGACCGAGCCCGAACGGATCAAACGCGTTGACTGGGCCCGACACAAGGACCTCGAGTTTATCGCTGGGCTTCGGATCATGGGCGAGGATCGGGTGGGCATGCTCAACGACATCACAAACGTCATCTCCCGGGGGCTTAAAACCAACATTCGCTCGATCAACATCGACACCCAGGACGGCATGTTCGACGGCACGATCATCCTGTATGTGCACGATTTGGATCACCTCAATCGGCTGATTGAGCGCCTGCGCCGGATTCCCGGGGTGTACTCGGTGACCCGCTTTGAGGGGTGAGCTCACAGACGGCCCAGCAAGGTGCGCAGGCGCAGCTCCAAGACCTTAAAGAAAGCTTCCCAGATGATGGTCCCGGACATCTTCGAGGCCCCTCGACGCCGGTCGAAGAAAATGATCGGGAATTCTCGAATCCGAAACCCGGCCCGCCAGGTCCGATACGTCAGCTCGATTTGGAACACATACCCATTGGAGTGCACGCGCTCCAAGGGCAAACTCTCCAGCACCCGACGGTGGAAGACTTTAAAGCCCGCCGTTGTGTCCCGAACGGGCATGCCCGTAATGAAGCGCACAAAAACGCTGGCCCCGTAGCTGATGAGCAGCCGCGTAAGCGGCCAATTGATCACGTTCACCCCTCGGACATAGCGAGAACCGATCACCAGATCCGCCCAACCGCGCCGGGCGCGCCGAAGCATGCGCGCAAGGTAGAGGGGCCTGTGGGAGAAGTCGGCGTCCATCTGCGCGATAAGAACATATTCGGGCTGAGCTAAGGCGTAGCGGAATCCGGCCACATAAGCCGGCCCCAGCCCTTGCTTAGTGGAACGCACCAACAGATGCACCCGACCCGGGTAACGCTGCTGGCGAGCGCAGACAACTTGGGCCGTGCCATCCGGGGAGGCGTCATCGACCACGAGCACATCCAGCTTCTCGGAAAGCCGGATCAAGGCGTCGATGAGCGGTCCGATGTTTTCCGCCTCGTTATAGGTGGGGATGACGACCAAAATGCGATCCGGCATGGAGGCTTGACCTTAAAGTCCGAGCTCTGCACCGCACAGCGCGCTGCTCAGGGCCAGGTACGCAGTCGACGGAGGCGGCCGGACCGGTGCACGCGCGGGCGCTAAGGGCACCGGATGGGAGACAGGAGAGGGTATTCTGCCGGCCCCCATCAGAGGGCGATCTTCGGCGTGCGTGAACCCAGCTATCGCAAAAGCCAAGAGGACTTTAGCGTCCTTTTGCGGCAAACATGACATACAAGGTCCGGAGCATGATCTTCAGGTCCATGCGCAGGCTCATGTTGGCGATGTAAAAGAGATCGTACTTGACCTTCTGGCGCACGTCCTCGATGGAGCTATCGTACTTCCAGCGGACCTGGGCCCAGCCCGTGATGCCGGGTTTTACACGCAGACGGCGTCGATACAGGGGGATTTCACGACTCAGGCGCTCGACAAAATACGGGCGCTCCGGCCGAGGCCCCACTAGGCTCATATCTCCTTTGAGCACATTCCAGAACTGGGGGATTTCGTCCAGTCGGGTGCGGCGCAACCAGCCTCCTATGCGCGTCAGGCGGGGATCGCGCTCGGAGGCCCAGACGGGCCCTGTGTCGCGCTCGGCATCTTGGCGCATGGTGCGGAACTTGTACATGACAAAGATGCGCCCATTGCGGCCTACGCGCTCCTGACGGAAAATAACCGGCCCGCGGGAGTCCAACCGGATTAGAAGGGCGATGAGCACCCAGAGCGGAAGCCCGCCCAGCAGAATGCAGGCGGAGACCACCACGTCGATGAGGCGCTTTACATACTGCTCCCAGACCGGCATCGGAGCCGGCAGCAGATCGATAAAGGGCAGCCCATAGATCTCGTTTGTGCGAGCAAAACCGCTGATGACATCGTAAAAGTCCGGCAGGATCTTAAGGGATACGGGCAGCCCGTCGCAGCGCTCCACAACCTGTAGCAGATGCGTCTGATCGGTGGCCTCAAGGGCCACCAGGATGTCTTGGATCTGATAGCGCTCCACGAGCTCGGCGATCTCCTCCAGGCGACCCACCCGGGGCAGCGCATGCACGAGCACCGGGCCCTCATCGGATTCACCTTCACCCTCATCCCCTACGGGCACAAACCCTACGATCTGCAGCCCTTGGGCGGGGTAGTGCCCCACCTCTCGGTAGAGCACCTCGGCCCGCTCTGGGGTGCCTACGATCAGGGCTCGGTGCGCATCCAGGCCCCGCACCAGGCGCCAACGCTGATAGGAGCGCACAGTAAGCCGCAGGCCCGCGCTTGTGCCGAAGACGGCCACCCAGTAGAAGGCGATGCTGCGCCGGGCTGAGCCGATGTTGGGATCGTCTACGAAAAGCAAAAAAAACAAGATCAGCAGACCGATGGTGACGACCTTGGCTAGACTGACAAGCTCATCGAAGCGCGATTGCGCAAAGCGGGGCTGATACTGACCAAAGAAGACAAACACCCAAAGCCAATACAGGCTTAGCACCCCGATGGCCGGGGCCACTAGGGCGGGACGGGCCTGCACCGGCCCCAACCAACCCCATTCGAAACGGGCCATGTAGAAAAGCCCCGTGGCCAACGTGAAGGCCACCAGATCAGCCGTTACCAACAAGGCGAGCTCTAGGCGCCGAGACATGCCAAAGCGATGATGCAAAACAGCGCCCCCAAACTTACGGCCCCGGCCTCAGGTGTGCAAGGCGCTCACTAGACGCGCTTGACTTTACGCGGGAAAGCGCTTTCTTAGTTGACAGCAGCTGTCAGTTGAGAGGAGGAGGATCCTAACCATGACGGGCCAGACGGATGCGACGCAAACGAGGAGGAAAAGGCGCCTGTTGGAGCGTTTAAATTGGCGTCGGCTTATCTGGCGTGATCCGGATCGCCAGCCGCGGCGGCATCGATGCCTCCTTTGCGGCCAGCGCACAGCGCTTCCCGGAGTTTGCGAACTCTGTCAGCGTGAGCTGGGCTCAGGAGAATAAGCTCACTGGACCAGGAGGCCCCTGGACTGGACGAGGCTCTGTCCTCCGTTCGGATAAAGAGCCACCTGGTGGTCTTCCTGGAGCGCGCGCTAGCAGGTGATCCCTTTCGTCCACGGCACGTTGACCAGGGATCTGGTGCACCCGTAGATTCGCAATGGCGAATCGCAACCAGGTCCTCTTATGCGTTTTCCCACTCTGGAGCAGATCCGGCAGGCCCACGTGCAGATTCAGGAGGTGGCGCAGTGGACCCCCACGCTCACCTCAAGCCAACTAAACCGTCGCACGGGCAATCGGCTCTTTTTCAAGGCGGAGAATTTCCAGCGCACAGGCTCCTTCAAGGTGCGCGGGGCCTTTTATAAGCTCAGCCAACTTCCCGAACCCGTCCGTCAGCGCGGGGTGATTACGTATTCCTCTGGCAACCATGGGCAAGCTACGGCCTTTGCCGCCAACTGGTGGGGCGTTCCGGCCGTAGTGGTCATGCCCGAAGACGCAAGCCAAGTCAAAGTGGCGGCCACACGTGCCTACGGGGCCGAAATCATCTTCGCCGGGCGCACCTCAGAGGAACGCTTTCGCCGCGCACACGAGCTGGCCGAGGCACACGGGTACGCGATCGTCCCCCCATATGATGATCCCGCCATCATCACGGGACAGGGCACCGTTGCGCTGGAGCTTTTTGAGGACGTGGGCGACCTGCACTACTTGCTCGTACCCGTTGGGGGCGGAGGGCTTATCGCCGGCATAGCCCTTGCTGCAAAGGCCCTTAATCCCGAAGTCCGCATCATCGGGGTCGAGACGGAAGCGGCCAACGACCTGTACCTGTCCTTCCAACGAGGGGAGCGGGTGCGCATCTCCTATCCCCACACGATCGCCGACGGCATGCGCAACCTGGAGGTGGGCGAGCTTAACTGGGCTATCATCCGGGAGCATGTAGATGAGGTGCTCACCGTCTCAGAGCTGGAAGTCATCGAGGCGATGCGGATGTTGCTGCACTACCTCAAGGTGCTCGTAGAGCCGACGGGCGCTGTAGCGGCCGCAGCGGCCCTTTCGGGTCGGATCCCGGTGCGCGACAAGTGGATCGGTGTGATCCTAAGCGGAGGCAATGTGGACCTGCCCCGCTTAGGACGGTGGCTGCTTGAAGATGGTGCGTGGCCTTGAGGTGGATCGCATTTTCATGCGCCGCGCGCTTCAGCTGGCCGAGCGCGCCCTGCATATGGGCGAGGTCCCCGTAGGCGCGGTGCTCGTCTGTGAGGGCCAGATCATAGCCGAGGCGCACAACGAAGTCGAGGCCCGATGCGATCCCACCGCGCACGCTGAGTTGCTGGCCATACAGCGAAGCCTTCAAGCCCGAGGACAGAAATTCCTCTCGACCTGCACCTTGTACGTCACTTTGGAGCCGTGCCCAATGTGCGCGGGGGCGATCTTGTGGGCTCGCCTGGGTCGGGTGGTGTTTGGGGCCTGGGACCCCAAGGCCGGCGCCGCGGGCAGTTTGTTCGATCTGCTGGGGGGAGGACGCCTACATCACCGACCCGAGGTGCTCTCGGGCCTCGAGGCGGAGGCGGCGGAGGCGCTATTGCGTCGGTTCTTTGCGACGCTTAGAGCCCAATCCCCTTAACCCATCCCTCGTATCGACTCCTAAAGCCGCTGTTGGCCCCATTACAGCGACCTGCCGCAGCCACCAAGGTGACCGCTCTAAAACACGGGACGACGGGGGTGGAGCCCACATAAACGCGCAAGGCGCCCCGGAGGGGCGCCTTGCGCTTCATTTTTTCGGTAGGAGAAGCCCAGAAGTCCGCACTATTCTGCTTGCGCGCCTTTAGAGGGTGATTTCTTGCGGGCGCGCTTTTGCGGAGCGGGCTCGGCTTGTGCGGCCTCCGGTTCGGCCTCGGCCGAGAGGGGAGCTAGCCCACTTAGCTCTGCCAGGGTAGGGGGAGCGGGCTCTTCGCCCAAAACCTGACGCAACTCGGCTTGCTCGCGGGCGCGGGCTTCGGCTTCGGCGCGCTTTTGCGCCTCCCGCTGGGCGCGCTCAGCCTCCCGACGCTCCCGTTCGCGGGCCTTCTGCAGCACGGTCTCGCTTAAGATGATCTTCTGCTCCTGCCGATCGAACTCGATTACGCGCAGCTCGATTTGCTCCCCCACCTTATACAGCTGAGCCGGATCTCCCTCCTTAAGCCGAGCTAGGTGGTTGTTCGGAACGAAACCCTCTACACCTCCATAAGGCAACTCCACCACGACGCCCTTCTCTATGAACTTGCGCACTGTGCCCTTTACGTCCGTGCCCACGGCGTAGACCTGCGCAAACGTATCCCAGGGGTCTTCCTCCAATTGCTTGATGCCCAGACTGATGCGCCGGTTCTCCGCGTCGATGTCCAGGATCACGACCTCGACCTGCTGGCCTTTTTTGAGCATTTCGGCGGGATGGCGGATTTTTTTCGTCCAGGACAGATCGCTCACGTGCACCAGCCCCTCAATACCTGGCTCTAGCTCGATGAAAGCCCCGTACTGGGCTAGGTTCTTGACCGTGCCCAAGTGACGGGACCCGATCGGGTATCGCTCCGGAATCTTGTTCCAGGGGTCCTCGGTCAACTGCTTGATGCCCAGGGAGATCTTGCGGTTCTCCTTGTCGATGGACAGGATCACCACGTCCACGATCTGACCCACAGAGAGCATCTGCGCGGGATGCTTAACGTGCTGCGTCCAGCTCATCTCGCTGACGTGCACCAGCCCCTCGATGCCCTTTTCCAGCTCCACGAAGGCCCCATATTCCGTTAGCGAGACCACCCGGCCTTGGGTGCGCATGCCCTCAAAGTAGCGCTCCTCGATATTCTCCCAAGGATGCGGCTGCAGCTGCTTGAGCCCCAAGCTGATGCGCTGCTTGTTTTCATCGAAGTCGAGCACCACGACCTGCAGCCTCTGGTCCAGCTGCACGACCTCGCTCGGATGGTTGACCCGACCCCAGGATAGGTCGGTGATGTGCAGTAGCCCATCGACACCGCCCAGGTCGATAAACACGCCGAAGTCCGTGATGTTTTTAACCGTGCCCTCTAAAACTTGGCCGCGCTCAAGGTTTTCCAGGATCCGCTGACGCTGCTCCTCCAGATCCTTTTCGATCAGCACCCGGTGCGAAACCACCACGTTTTCGCCGACGCGGTTGAGCTTGACGATCTTAAACTCCATGCGCTTGCCCAGATAGGCGTCGAAATCGCGCACCGGACGCACGTCGATCTGGGATCCGGGCAAAAAGGCCTCCACACCAAACAGATCCACCATCATGCCCCCCTTGACACGACGCTTGATCTCGCCTTCCACGACCTCGTCATTCCGGTAAGCCTGCTCGATGCGTTCCCAGATCCGCATCAGATCCGCTTTCCGGCGAGACAGGACGAGCCTGCCCTCGACGTCTTCCACGGACTCGATATACACCTCGACCTCGTCGCCGGGCTTGAGCGCGGTGATGTCTTTAAACTCCTGAATAGGAATGACCCCCTCGGATTTGAGGCCGACATCGACGTAGACCTCACGGTCCGTAATGGCCGTAATGCGGCCCCGGACGATCTCGCGTTCCTGAAACCGAGCTAGGGTGGCCTCGTAGAGCTTGGCCCTCTCCCAGCGCTCGCGCTCAGCTTGCGCCTCGGCCTCTCTGAGTTCCTCCAGCTTAACCACTCGGGGGGACGGTTTCGATGGCGCCGGAAGCTCCGAAGTCCCCGCATCCGCCGGCGCGGTGCTCTCCACGGCTTCGAGCGTCGTCTTGTGCTCGTCGTTCATGCAGCGCTCTCCTTAGTGGCTATCGCTTCGCCGCCGCCGGCAGCCACGACCGGCGGCGGGATAGGGTTACGATTGCGGAAGAAAGCACGGACCCTGCGGAAGGGAAAATTTCCGCAGAAAATCAGCCGTAAAGGTACGACGGGCATCCGAGCGCAAGCAAGCCGTTACAGGCCTAGCCTTAGCAAGCGCTCTTTGAAGGCCTGGTAGCGCTCCCGGAAATCATCGCCCCTGGGGGCAGAGCCGGGTGCGGCCAGAAGGCGCTCGATCTCCCGGATGCGGCGAGCCGGATCCGGATGCGTGGAAAGGAACTCCGGTGGACGAGGTTGGTGCTGAATACGCCGCAGAAAATTCAGGATGGCATCCGCTCGGTATGGAGAGGCCAAAAGCCAGCGCGTAGCCGATCGGTCGGCCTCAAGTTCAAAATCTCGGCTGAAGCGCAGCGCGGCAAGTCCCGTTCCCAGAGAGGCCAGGAGCTGCTCGAGCAAACCGGGGTCCTGCCCGAGCAGGATCTGGCTTACCCAAGAGAGCCCATAACGGGCCGTGAGCTGGCGCGTTACATGCCGATGGGCAGCGTGCGCGACTTCGTGTCCGAGAATACCGGCCAGCTCGGCTTCGGATTCGACTTGCTTTAGAAGCCCCGTGTACACGTACAGGTATCCCCCGGCCGTGGCGAAGGCGTTTACCGTTTCCCCTCGTACGAGGCTGACGCGGTAGCGGAACACCTCTTCGTGGGGCACGGAGTTATGGCGCAGCAGCGTGTCCACGATCCCCTGTACGTAGGCCAGCAGCGCCCTTTCCTCTGCCGTTCGGGGCTCCCAGATGGCGTACTCCGGGCTGCGCCGCAACGCGGCGTCAAATTGCGCACCCAGGCGCACGTCCTCTTCTACGGGAAACAGGTTCAGACCGGCCGGAACGCCGCAGGAGGGGAAGTACATCCCCCACAGCGCCACAAGCAGCAGCCTTACAGACCGGATGCGCTCGCGTATACCCATGGCAGCTCCTCTTCGTATTCGACGGCCTCCAGCACCAAGCCATGAGCCGGGGCGGCCCAGATGGCCCGGCTTTGTTCGGGATGGGCCAAGTAAGCCCGCACAGCGTCAGGGGGCAGTTTTCCGCGGCCGATCTGCACGAGTGTACCCACAAGCAAGCGAACCATGCCGCGCAAAAACCGGTTGGCCGTGATTTCGAAATAGTAACGTCTCGGCCAGAGCGGGTGCCGATGCCAGGAGGCCTCGTAGACGAAACATCTCCGGCTTGCGGCCGCGCAGCCTTGTTTGACAAAAGCGCCGAAGTCGCGTTCGCCCACCAGCTGGGCCGTGGCCTCTTGGAGGCGATCCCAATCCAACGGATATGGGCAAAACCAGCTCTGATGCCCGTCCAGGGCCGAGGGTGCGGTGCTCAGGTAGTATCGATAAGTGCGGCGTCGCGCGCTATAGCGGGCATGAAACCCCGGAGGGGCTTCGGCCACGGCCCACAGGCGCACATCCCGCGGCAAAAGCCCGTTCAGACCGGCCAGCAGCCGACGCGGTCCTATGGGCCGCTCCAGGCGCACATGGGCCACCTGCTCCCGAGCGTGCACCCCGGCATCGGTGCGTCCGGCGCCCACCACGCGCGCGGACTCGCGCACCAGCACCTGGAGCGCCTCCTCCAGAAGTTGCTGGATGCTGATCCCCCTCGGTTGCCGCTGCCAGCCGGCGTAACGCGTGCCGTCGTATTCGATCCGCAACGCGTACGTCGGCATACCTCAAGCGAGGACCGGTTCTTGAACGGGCTCCTGGACAGAGCGACGCAAGGCCTCTAGCCGACGCAGCTCCCACCACCGGCGCAGAATGGCCATCGAGAAGCCGAGCATGAGCACGAGCGTGCCCAGCCAAAGCAGCCCGATGAAGGGCTTCCGGTGCACCTCCACCAGTACCCAGGGCGGCTGTGCGAGGCCCTCTACGACCAATTCGGCCTGCCCTTGCTCGACGCGCATGCCCTCAAAGCGCACCATCACGTTCCAGTCCGCTACTTGGGCCGCCAGAAAGCGCTGTGTGCGGTCCTTAAGGATCAGGTATACGGGCTCAAGCGTGCGGCTTTGGCCGCTAGTGCGGTTGCGCACCTCTACCGCGGCGGCTACGGCGATGTCGACGTCCTCAGGCCGCAGGCCTTCTGGCAGCCTCAGCTCGCCCTCAGCCCGCATCGGCTCTGGAGCCTTAAGGACGCGAAAGCGCAGGAACCGGATTTCGTAATCGCCTATACGCTCGGCCTCTCCGCGGCGCAGCAAGAACCGATGCCGTGTGCTGTCGTCCTCTTCGGAGCGCAGCATCCAGTCCGGCACCACAGCCACGTATAGATCGTGCGTCCAGAAGCTGGCCACATCCGGATGCTGAATGGCCTGGCCGTTGCGGCTTTTGTATGCGCTTGGCTCCAGAACGGCGAGCCGGCCCTTCGGGTCGGTGATCTCGATTCGATAGAACGTCTCCCCGCGTCTAGGCTCTGTACGCCGGCCCGTGTACGCGATGCGATAGCCTTGGGCCTGCTTGCTTTCGCCCAGGTAGAGCTGGAAGTGTTTGGGGCGCGCATCCCGATGGGCTACGTGGGGATCCTCTGGGTTGCCGAGCAGGATGCCCTCTCCAGGTGGCACAAGGACCTGATCGTACCCCGAGGAGGCCACAATGCCCACTAGCATAAGGGCTACGCCCAGATGAGCCACCGCGCCTCCGGCGAGCCGGGGGTTCCCCCGGAACAGGCGCATCAGCACCCAGACGTTGGCGAAGAAAGCGAAGGCAGAAGCGAAAACAAGCAATAAATAAGACAGCTCCTGCACACCGGCTCCCCATAGGGCCAGGGCCGCTGCGGCGGCGGCCAACATAAAGGGACCGAATACGAGGCGGCTGATGCGGCGCGGCTCGGTGCGATGCCACCAAAGTAGTTGCCCCAATCCGATAAGCAGGCCTATGACTATGGCCAGGGGCAGGGTCCAATTGTTGTAGAAGTGCGCATCCGGCGGGGCGGGGTTCTCCCGGAAAAGCCGCCCCAGAATGGGGGTGCTTGTACCCACGATGATAACCATCGCCGTGGCCGAAAGCGCCATGGCGCCCAAGAAGAGCAAGAACTCGCGGCTCAGCAGACGAGGCTCCCGTGAGGACTTGGGCAGCTCGCGAAAGCGATAGGCGAAGAGCCCGAGCCCCAGCCCCACTACGCTTAGGATCCAGAGCAGCAGCTGATTGTAGAGGCCCAGATCGACGAAAGAGTGCACGCTAGAGTCGCCCAGAATCCCGCTGCGCGTCAGAAAGGTCGAGTAGACCACAAAGGCGAAGGCGAGCACGGGCAAAAGCAAGGCGGCCTTGTAGCTGGTGCCGCTTCCTCTGTAGGCGATCATCGCGTGCAGAGCCGCGGCCCCAATCAGCCAAGGCACAAGCGAGGAATTCTCAACCGGATCCCAGGCCCAGTAGCCCCCGAAGGAAAGCGTCACGTAGGCCCAGTAGCCGCCTAGAATGATCCCCACCCCCAAGGCGAGTGTCGCGAAGAGCATCCAGGGCAGAGCGGGACGGATCCACTCCGTGTAGCGGCGCGTCCACATTCCGGCCACGGCGAAAGCGAAAGGCACCACCATGGCGGCAAACCCGACGAAAAGCGTCGGCGGATGGGCGGCCATCCAGGGGTTTTGCAGCAGGTCGTTTAGCCCGTTGCCGTCTTCGGGTCGGAAGGCGGGGTTTTGCCGAAAGACCGGGGCGTCGGGGAACTTCTCAGCCAGCCGCAAGAAGGGGCTGCTGCCGATCTCAAGCGGGCCCAAGCGCACACCGAGCATCATGGAGAGCAAAAAAAGCTGACTTACGGCCACCACAGCCATAACGGGGGCTCGAAAGCTGCCCGCCGTGCGCGCTAGCACCCATCCGAGCACAGCTTGATAGAGCGCCCACAGGAGGAAACTCCCCTCCTGCCCCGCCCAAAAGGCGGAGACGACGTATAGCAGGGGCAGCTCGCGCGCCGTGTGCTGATACACATAGGCGTACTCAAAGCGTTGGGCCACAAGCAGGTAGAGCAGCAGAGCCGAAGCGCCCAGAAGCCCCCCGAGGGCGAGCATCCAGGACGCGCGCCCCCAGCGGGTCCACGCCTCCTCCCACGGCGGCTGCCGCACGGCCTTATAGTAGGCCCATCCGGACACCGCCGTGGCCACGAAGGCCAGCTTAAGCAGCGCGCTCCCCCAAAATCCTATGTCCATGGCCGCTCCATCTGGCGCATCACAGATTCGAGCTGGGCTTGAGCTCAGCGGGAACCTGATCGTTGTACTTCGAGGGGCATTTGATCAGGATTCGATCCGCGTAGAAGAGCCCTTCGCGCATGCGGCCCTCGACCACGATGCGCTCGGCGTCTTCGAAGCCGGCGGGCTTGGGGCCAGGGTAGATTACGCGGCGCAGGTTCCCGGATTCATCCCGCATCCAGAAGCTGAACTCGGCGCGGGCCAGGTCAAAGCGCGTTCCCCGCTCAGGAACCCAAAAGCCCACTACATGGGCGCGAGCTCCCGAGGACTCCGCCTGGGCGAAGTCCATATATCCGCCAACGCTTTGACCGAAGTTGAACAGCAGCAGCCCCAGGAAACCCGCCGCCAGCAGTCCGCCTACAAGAAGCTTATGCGTTCGGCTCATTTTCGGGCTCCAGAAGCTGTAAGCGCTCTAGCTCCTGCTCCAGTCGATGGGTACGACGCTCCAGATGCCACAGAAAAGCCACGATGCCGGCCCAGATCAGCAGCACGACTCCGAGCACCACGTAGAGCTTCTCTTGGCTCAGCATGACGGCCTCAAACCCGGAACGCGCCCCCGCGGTGGACGCAAGGAGCGTGTCTGTGTACTCCTGCAGCCGCTGCAGGCTGTCTACGGTGGACATGGCTACGGTTCCTCTATCTGCTCGCGCTGCGCCTCCAGAAGGCGGCGCAGGCGAGCTTGGCGATAGCTAAGCTCAAAGAGCCAGGCGAAAAGCCCCAGGAAGCCCAACACCGCGGCGTAGAACACAACGCGCATCTGGGGCGCGGTGATCTCATCAAAGGCGGGGTTGCCTTCTGCACCCGGATGCAGACTGGGCAGCTGTCGGGGCACGATGAAGAGCAGAAACGGCATGCTCAGCAAGGCCAAAAAGGCGTACGCGGCGCTCAGGCGCGCTCGGCGCCGCTCCTCTTCCACGGCGCTGCGCAGAGCAAAATACGCCCCCAAAAGCAACAGCTGGGCCAGGGCCAGCGTCTGCTTCGGATCCCAGTTCCACCAGGCCCCCCAGGTAAAACGCGCCCACAATGAGCCCGTAAGCAGCCCCAGCACGCCGAAGAGCACAGCCACTCGCGCGGCCTGCTCGGCCTTGAGGTCATCCTCGGTGCGGCCTCGCAGCAGGTACCGCAGGCTGTACCACACGGCCAGCCCAAAGCCTAGGATCATGGTAAACCACATGGGCACATGAAAGTACAGGTTGCGCGCACTCTGCTCCAGAATCGGAAGCCGCGGGATCTCGACTGCGAATGCGGCCACCAGGACCCCCGTTATCCAAAGGACCACAAGTCCCTTCCAGAACGCTATGCGCATACTCATTCCTGCCAAACGTAATCGAACAGCGCCCAGGAGGCGGCAAACATGGCCCCAGCGTACCCGGTTAACGCCAAAAGCGCGGCGCTCGTTTCCGCAAGCCCTCCGCCTCGAATCGCCTGTTCGGTGCCATGCGCGCCCACCAGAAGCACCGGAATGAGCACAGGCAAACCTAAGACCGCTAGCAAGGGGCCGCGGGCGCTCGTGCGGGCGATCAGGGCGGAAAGCAGGGTCATAACCCCCGAAAGCCCCCAAGAGCCGAGCCCCAGCAGGAGGGCCAGCAGGTCAAGCCGCCGTACCGAGAGCCCCAACAACAGCTCATAGGCGCCGACGGATAGCGTGCTCAGCAGCAGGGTAAGGGCCAGCGTAAAGAGCCATTTGCCTACGTAGACAGCCGAAGCCGGGGCGTGCAAGCGTAGGATCCAGACCGTGCCCCGGTCCTCCTCGCTAATGAAGGCGCGACCCAAACCGCTGCTAGCCGAAAACAGCAGCACTACCCACAGCAGGGCCGCGTGCAGCCCGGGTTCCACTTGTCGGCCCCGCACGGCAAAGCTTACGAGCATGAGCGCGGAGGCGGCGAAGACAAACAGCGTCTGCAACCCATAGCGTAGGCGCAGCTCCGATGCGGCCTCCTTACGAAAAACCGCCCACACGCTGCGTAACCAGGTGCGCGCCGCACGCCCCATACCTGCGCAAACCTACGGCTTACGACACAGAAAAGTAAACGGTCATAAGGGCGAATCCCGCTAATTCGCCGTATCTTCGCGCCCGATTCGCATGGAGTCTCTGGTTTATGCGGTAAAACCCGAGCGGCGGGCCCGGCTCACCACAGGGGTCATCCTAGGGGTGCTGCTAGTGGCCCTAGAGGGCACTGTGGTGGCTACGGCCATGCCGCGCGTTATACGGGATCTCGGAGGCGCCGAGCTCTATAGCCTTCCCTTCACGTTTTATTTGCTCAGCATGACCCTCAGCGGCCCCCTGTGGGGACGGCTTTCGGATTTGTGGGGTCGCAGAACCCCCTACTGCTGGGCGGTGGGGCTGTTTTTGCTTGGTTCGGCCCTCAGCGGGGCGTCCTGGGACATGATGACCCTCATCGCGGCTCGAACCCTTCAGGGGCTGGGAGCCGGTGGGGTGCAAACGCTCAACCTGACCCTCATCGGAGAATGCTATCCCATGGCCGAACGGGCCCGCATGCAGGCCTACATCAGCGTGGTTTGGGGGCTTTCCTCCGCTATAGGCCCTCTGGCGGGCGGGCTGATCACGGATGTGCTCTCCTGGAGAGCCGTGTTCTGGCTGGCTCTGCCCGTGGGCGTAGCGGCCTTGAGCTTGGTGGGCAGCGCTTACCCCCGCTCTGCGGGCTATCGTCGAGGCTCTCGCCTAGACGTTCCGGGCGCCCTGTGGTTTGCCTGCAGCGGCGCAATGCTCCTATACGGCTTAGAGCGTCACCTGTGGGGGTTGACAGGGGCTGCTGCCGCTTTGCTGCTCATGCTCCCCTGCATAGAGGCGCATCAGCCTGTGCCCCTGGTGCCCGTGCACGCCTTTCGCGACCGCTTCCTGCGCGGTTCGCTATTGGGCAATTACTTGGGCGGGATGGCCTTCTTCGGGGCCGTGGCTTTCATTCCCCTTTGGGGCCAGGTCGCGCTCGGTCGATCTGCGGCTGAGGCGGGTCTGTTGCTCACGCCCCTAAGCGGGGGCTGGACGTTGAGCGGAGCCCTGGCGGCGCGCTGGCTGCCGCGTTGGGGGGCGGTTCGGCTTGTGCGGCTCGGAGCCGCCCTGATCGTAATTGGATTTTCGGCCTGGGCCGCGCTCAGCCGAGCGCCCTTCGGCGTGCAAATGCTCTGCGGCATCCTGATAGGCGCGGGCATGGGACAGGTTATGATCGCCCTGCTCATCAGCACCCAGGAAGCCGCTCGCCGCGATGAGCTGGGGGTGATCACGGCTCTCGTTTTCTTCGCCCGCAACGTGGGAGGAGCTATGGGCACAGCGCTCATGAGCGCGCTTCTGGGACAGGCCCTCTTCGAGGTGCGGCACCTGCTGGAGCGTTTTCCGCTGCTTCTTGCCTTTGCCGCCTGCCTAGGGCTGCTGTTATGGGGGGTAAGCGGATCCCTGCAGGGGCCCGCTACGAACGCACGCGCTCCGGATCCGGAGCAAGCGCCTCAAGGGGCCACCGGCTCGCGAGCGCCCAACGCGGCAAACGCTCCACACCTCCCCAACGCAGAAAGCCGGCCAGCGCCTGCGCCAGACCGGGGGCCCATAGAAGCCCCCTAGAGCCAAGCGCGCCGAAGACGAAGAGCCCTTCACAGCCGGGCACGGGGCCGAGTACGGGGCGAAAATCCCTCGCCACTAGCCGACAGCCAGCCCAGCTTGCTTGCACCTCGGCCTGCTCAAGTGGGGGATAAACCTCCGCCAGATAAGCCCTTAGTTCTTCAAGAGGTCTCGTCTCAAAGGGTGACCCATCTAAAGCGCGGTACATGCCCCCCAACCAAGCGGTTTGGCTTGACTCCGGGATCAGATATCCGCGCCGGTGCAGGGCGAAGGAGGGCCCTGGCGCAAGCCGAAGCCGCAGCAGATCTCCTTGGTATCGACGCACCGGCAAAGCTGGAAACCAGGTGCCCAGCTCAGCTCCCACGGCCAGCACGACGCGCCCGGCCCGCAGCCTACCCCAGGATCCGTGAGCGATCCAGCTTGAACCCATGCGCTCTAAAGCCTCTAGGCGCCCTTCGAAGTAGGATACGGAGGCGGATCTCAACAGGGCGTGGAAACGCCCCACAAGCACGCTCATTGAGACCGCACAAGCGGGCAGAAGACGATAGGCAACCTGGGCCAGCTGCAAATTCGAGTAGCGTCGCCGGGCCTCTGCAGGGTCCAAGCGCTCCACCAGGGCGATCTGGCCGCGGCCAGCCGCCCTCCCCCGATAAGAGCGCTCTAGGCGCTCGGCTTCTTCCGTGTCAACGGGCACCCGAATGAGCTCTAGCGGACGCCCTCGCTCCCCCGTGCGAGCCAGCCACAACAGCGCATCCTGATACGCCCACAACGCTTCCTGAGCTGGCGCGACAGAACGCCCAGAAAAAGGGTGCAGCAAGGCTTCCGGAACCTCAGAGGCGCTAGGCCCCCGGGCGTCTACCAAGCAGAGCGCCGAAGCCGGAAAGCCCGCCTGCAAAAGCGCTTCAGCCAGGCTAAGCCCGGCTATTCCCCCTCCCACAAGCAGAATCAGCGCCTGCTCAGGAGGCATCCTCGCAGCTCCGAAAGAACCGGCTATAGGGCAGAATGAAGTATCCAGCCAGAGCCTCGGCGCGATGGGCCGCTACGGTCATTTCACGCTTGCGCAGCACGCCGGGCAAGCGGGCGATGATGAGCCGAGCGCGCAGCATGGCCCTGCGGGCTGCGGTCGCAGCCCCGTAGGTGGCCAGGATGCCCATCGGCGCCATGCGATGAGCCAGCCAGGCAAAACAGGCTCGCGTCCAACACTCCGGGTTACTCTTAAGGTCAAAAGGATCATGGTAGACGGCCTGAGCAGCTAACTTCGGCACCGGGGCCTGACGCCAGTCGACGGGGTACAGATACAGACACACGCGCCCTTGGGCCCCCAAGACCACCTGCGGACAGCGATCCGGATGCCGACGGGCGCGCGCAAGAGCCTCACAGAGCACCTCCACTAGCTCCGGATGCTCCAGGCGCTCCCGATACCGCAAGGCCTCGATCAGCTCAGGGCTTACGGGGGAACGCTCGATGGCGTGGTATTCCAACAGACCTCCGGAGTAACGTTGCAAAAAAGCCTCTGCGGTCACCAGAAAGTTCATGCCGGCCCCTAGGCCCAGCTCCAGCACTCGCCAGGGGGGAGCATAGCGTTCCAGGCGGGTGCCGCGCAGGAACACGTGTCGGGCTTCGGTGCAGGCCCCGAACCGAGAACGAAAACATAGACCCCGCTCCGGCTCGTAGAGCGTCCAGGAGCCATCGCCCGTCTGCAGGGGCACGTAGGGGCTGCGGCTTTCCATGTGGATGCGACTCCGGCTTTATTAAAGTACACTCCGGCATTTCGTTTCGCCATCTGAGCGGGAGGCCGGAACCCCGACGTAAGCATCACGTTGAATGCTCACGGAATCGTTCGGCCTCTGGCAATGAATTTGCGGTCTTAGTAGTTGACAAGCCTACCGACCCCATGTAAATTCCGACCAGGCTTATGGGGTTATAGGCTTTGGCTTGAGTTCGACGGATGGGCCGCTAAGGCGGGGGCCGCTAAAACGAAAACGCAAGCGTCTTATGGAAGGCAATTTCTCCAATCGGGTGCGTGACGTGATCTCTTACAGCCGGGAAGAAGCCATTCGGCTGGGTCACGATTATATCGGCACGGAGCACCTGCTGCTGGGCATCATCCGAGAGGGCGAAGGGATTGCCGTCAAGATCTTGCGCAACTTAGGGGTGGACCTCAACCGCCTAAAGCGGCGCATCGAAGAAGCTGTACGGCCCACGGGGGGAACTTTTACGGTGGGCAATCTGCCCCTGACCAAACAGGCCGAAAAGGTGCTCAAGATCACCTACCTTGAGGCCAAGCTTTACAAAAGCGACGTCATCGGCACCGAGCACCTATTGCTTTCCCTGCTGCGAGACGAAGAGAACATCGCAGCGCAGATTCTACATGAGTTCGGGGTGTCCTATGAGAGCGTGCGCAGTGAGCTAGACGCCATCATCAGCGGCCGCTCTGGCCGTTCTGGCGGCTCGTCCAGTGCCTCATTCGGCACCTTCATGGCAGCTCGTCATGCCACCAAGACGGAGCCCAAAAAGATGGAGAAGTCCAAAACCCCCGTGCTGGACAACTTCGGCCGGGATCTGACGAAGTTAGCTGAAGAGGGCAAGCTCGACCCCGTAATCGGACGCGACCGGGAGATCGAGCGCGTAGCGCAGGTGCTAAGCCGTCGCAAGAAGAACAACCCCGTCTTGATCGGCGAGCCAGGGGTGGGCAAAACCGCCATCGCCGAGGGGTTGGCCCTTCGGATCGTGCAGAAGAAGGTCAGCCGCGCCCTTTACAACAAGCGCATCGTGTCCCTGGATTTGGCCGCGCTCGTGGCGGGCACCAAGTACCGCGGACAGTTCGAAGAGCGCGTCAAGGCCGTCATGAACGAGCTCGAAAAAAACCCGGATGTGATCTTGTTCATCGACGAGCTGCATACGCTTGTGGGGGCTGGAGGCGCCTCGGGCTCCCTGGACGCTTCGAACATGTTCAAGCCCGCCCTAGCGCGCGGGGATATCCAGTGCATCGGAGCCACGACGCTGGACGAATATCGGCAGTACATCGAAAAAGACGGCGCCCTAGAGCGGCGCTTCCAGAAGATCCTCATCGACCCCCCCACGCCAGAGGAAACCCTAGACATCCTACGGAACATCAAGTCCAAGTATGAAGAGCACCACGGCGTGCGTTATGCGGATGAGGCCCTGGTGGCGGCCGTGAAGCTATCGGAGCGCTACATCACGGATCGCTTCCTGCCGGATAAGGCCATCGACGTCATCGATGAGGCCGGCGCGCGGGTACGGCTGTCGAACATCAAAGTGCCCCAGGAGATCCTGGACCTGGAAGCGGAAATCGAGCGCATCAAGGAGGAGAAAAACCAGGTCGTCCGCAGCCAGCGCTTTGAGGAGGCGGCCCGGTTGCGGGACCGCGAAAAGCGCTTGCAAGAGGAGCTAGAGCTAGCCAAGGAGCGCTGGGAGCGCGAATCGGCCAACACGATCTACGAAGTCACGGCCGACCACATCGCCGAAGTCGTGGCCATGATGACAGGCATCCCGGTGCACAAGATCGCCCAGAGTGAGTCTAGTAAGCTGCTCAACATGGCCGAGGAGCTCAAGCGCCAGGTCATCGGCCAGGATGAGGCCATCGACAAACTGGTGCGGGCTATCCGGCGCAGCCGAGCCGGCCTAAAAGACCCCAAGCGCCCGATCGGCTCGTTCATCTTCTTGGGCCCCACGGGCGTGGGCAAAACGGAGCTAGCTAAGGCGCTGGCCCGGTATCTGTTCGACACCGAAGAGGCGCTTATCCGCATCGACATGTCCGAGTACATGGAGAAATTCTCCGTTAGCCGTCTCATCGGAGCGCCTCCGGGCTATGTGGGCTACGAGGAGGGCGGTCAGCTGACCGAAAAAGTGCGCCGCAAGCCCTACTCGGTCGTGCTTTTGGATGAGATCGAGAAAGCCCACCCCGACGTCTTCAACATCTTGCTTCAAGTCCTCGACGACGGCATCCTGACCGACGGCCTAGGTCGGCGCGTGGACTTCCGGAACACGATCATCATCATGACCTCCAACATCGGAGCCCGGGACATCCGGAACCTAGGCAAGGGGATCGGCTTCGCCCCCACTACGCAAGAGGTCAACTACAAAAACATAAAATCCACGATCGAAGACGCCCTCCGACGGGTCTTCAACCCTGAATTCCTCAATCGCATCGACGACGTGATCGTCTTCCATCCCCTGGAGAAGCCGCACATTTACCAGATCATCGACGTCATGACGGCGGACCTGATGCGACGGGTGCGGGAGCTGGGCTACGAGCTGGAGATCACCCGGGCCGCCAAGGACTTCCTGGTCGAAAAGGGCTACGACCCGCAGTTCGGGGCCCGACCCCTCAGACGGGCGATCCAAAAGTATGTCGAAGATCCCATGGCCGAGGAAATCCTCAAGGGCACCTTCAAAGAGGGCGACAAGATCAAACTCGACTGGGACAAGAAGACGGGGGAGCTTTGGTTCCGCACCCAGCGGACGGCCGAGCCCGCCGCAGAGAAAACCGAATAGATATCCCTTTGCCAAAGCGAGGCCCGAGGTCAAGCGCCTCGGGCCTTTCTGTTTGCGGGCGGGCGCAGCCCTTAGCCGGGCTCCGGTCGCGAAGGGGAATTAAGCCCGGCGATGGCCCGACGCACAACCCCCCCGGCCGCCTCAAGGCGCCAGCGGGCCTCACCGGCGTCCACGCCCGCAAGCAACATGACCAGGGCCGTCTTAACATGCCCCGAGGCCGCCTCTAAGGCCCGGGAGGCTGTTTCATAGTCCACGCCGGTGATCATCATCAAGATACGGCGTGCGCGCTGCCGGAGCTTCTGGTTCGTCAGCTGCAGGTCCACCATGAGGTTTTCGTAGACCTTGCCAAGCCGGATCATGGCGGCCGTGGAGATCATGTTCAACACGAGCTTCTGCGCCGTGCCGCATTTCATGCGCGTAGAGCCCATGATGACCTCAGGCCCCACCACGGGGCAGATGGCTACGTCGACCTCTAGGTCGAACTCGTGACGCGGATTACAGGTGACGAAGATCGTGCGGGCTCCGAGCTTTCGGGCTTCCTCGATAGCCCCTACGACAAAGGGGGTACGCCGGCTGGCGGCCAGGCCGCATACCACGTCGCGGGCGCAGACGCCGCGCTCCCGGATCGCGCGGGCGCCGTCTTCTTTGCGGTCTTCGGCCCCCTCTTGGGCTCGGAAGACGGCCTCCGGCCCGCCGGCGATGATGGCCTGCACCATCTCGGGGTCTGTGCCAAAAGTTGGAGGGCATTCGGCCGCGTCTTGCACGCCGATGCGCCCGCTCGTGCCCGCCCCAACGTAGAAGAGCCGGCCTCCAGCGCGAAAGGCCGTCACCACCAGTTCGACGGCCTGCGCTATATAGGGGATCTCGCGCTCGACGGCCTCCGGCACCTTGTGGTCCTCGGCGTTGATGATGCGCAGGATCTCCTCGGTATCGGCCAAGTCGATGTGCTGGGAAGCCGGGTTGCGCTGCTCCGTAAGCAGGCGCTGCAGTTGTTCGAAAAGCGCCCGATCGCTCATCCCCTACATGTGCTCCGGAGCCGAAACGCCCAGGACGTTTAGCCCGTTGCGCAGCACCACGCGCGCCGCCTGCGCCAGATGCATCCGGGCCGAGGCGAGCCTGGGCTCTTCGCCGATGATCCGACAGCTGTGGTAGAACCGATGAAAAGCGGCCGCCACCTCGTTTAGGTATCCGATCACGCGGTGCGGCTCCAGCATCTCGGCGGCCTCCTGGATCACCAGAGGCAGGTCCAGGAGCGCCTTCATAAGCGCCACCTCGTGCGGATGCGTCAGCAGCTCGTAGGCCGGCGCCTCCTCAAAGACCAGGCCCAGCTCTTGGGCCTTGCGCACGATCGAGACGATGCGCGCATGCGCGTACTGCAGATAAAAGACAGGGTTTTTCTCCGAGGCCTCCTTGGCCAAATCCAGATCGAACTCCAGGTGCGTACCGGGGCTGCGCATGAGAAAGAAAAAGCGCGTCACATCGGGCCCCACCTCGTCGATGAGCTCATCCAGCGTGACGAACGTGGCCCGCCGGGTGCTCATCTTGTAGGGCTGCCCATCCTTGAGCAGGGTCACGAACTGATACAGCAGCACGCGTACGCGCTCAACCTCATAGCCCAAAGCCCGCAGCGCGGCCAGCACATCCGGATAAGTGTCGATGTGATCGGCGCCGAAGACGTTTACGATGAGGTCGTAGCCGCGCTCCAGCTTATGAATGTGATAGGCGATATCCGGAAGCCGGTACGTGGGCTCGCCCGTGCTTTTGAGGAGCACCACATCGCGATGCCGGCCCAGGGACGTCCCTCGAAACCAAAGGGCGCCCTCGGACTCGTAGACCAGCTCGCGCTCCCGGAGGCGCTCGATGAGCTGCTTGAGGGCGCCGGACTTGTACAGATCGTGTTCGTTGAAGAAAGAATCCATCTGCACGCCCAGGCGCGCCAGTGTGCGCAGGATATCGGCGAAGATGATCCGCTCGGCGGCCTCCTTGAAGGGCTCCAGTTCCTCGACGGCCAACAGGCGATCGCCGTGTTCCGCAAGCAGCGCCCGCGCAATATCCCAAATGTACTCCCCCTGATAGCCCTCCTCGGGAAACGCGACGTCCTGGCCCAGCAGTTGCTGGTAACGGGCCCGCACCGATTCGCCCAGTAGGCGCATCTGCCGGCCCGCGTTGTTGAAGTAATATTCGCGCGTGACGGCGTATCCGTTCCACTCCAAGAGCCGAGCTATGGCGTCGCCCAAAACGGCGTTTCGGCCATGTCCCACGGTGAGGGGGCCGGTGGGATTGGCGCTTACGAACTCCACTAGAGCCCGACGGCCCGCTGCGTGCCTGCTGCGCCCGTAGTCGTCGGGAGATGCCAGGATCTCGGCCAGCGTGTCGTGCAGAAAACTCGGGGCGTAGAAGACGTTGATGAACCCGGGCCCGGCCACCTCAGCCCGGCTGACCCGGCGGGGATCGAAGGAAACCTGCTCTATGAGCCGCTGCGCGATCTCGCGCGCCGGAAGGCCCAACTCCGCGGCCAGCCGGAGCGCCAGGTTGGTCGCCCAGTCTCCGTGCTCCGGACGAGCCGGCTTCTGAAATGCTATGGCATCCAGAGCCGATCCGTCCAGACCGGCCCGCTTGGCGGCATCCCGCAAAGCAGCCGCCAGATGGGGACGCAGATCCATGCAAAGCTCAAGCGGTTGGTTCGGGTTCGGTGAGCTAAGTTAGAACGCCCCTCCGGCGGTGTGCAACGCGCCTATGGTCCGGCTTTCCGCACAGCCCTGTCCGCAAAACCAAACAGTCTGCCGGCCACTAGCCCTCTTTGAGGGGCCTTGTGCGGATGTTCGCGAATTTGGCACTCGGCTTGTTGCCTTTTCTCATCCCAGTGTCGTAGAGGTGACGCCTCCTTGTGGACCCCGTGCCCGTGGTGAGGCACGGGGTCTTCTTTTTAGGGCGCTGGTTTTTATCGCTTCGCAATCGACAATTTTGGCCCCGAAGAAGCGCAGATCCTCCGTGGCAGAACGTCCTTATGTGACGATCTTCGGCAGCTCCCGGCCTCTGCCGGAGGAACCGCTCTATGCGTTGGCCGAGGAGTTGGGCTTCCGGCTGGCCCAGGCCGGCTACAACGTGTGCAACGGCGGCTATGGGGGCGTGATGGAGGCTAGCGCCCGCGGCTGTCGGCGTGGGGGCGGCCGAAGCCTTGGGGTGCCGCTTGCCGGTGTGGGCGCGCCCAATGCCCACCTGGACGCGCTAGCGCCGGCCGCCGACCTCTTTGAGCGCCTGCGACGGCTGGTGGAGATCGGCTCGGCCTATGTGGTGTTGCCCGGCGGGACGGGCACCCTGGTGGAAGTGGCCCTGGTGTGGGAGCTCGCCTACAAAGGTTGGGGGATGCGCAAGCCGATTTGGGTTTGGGCCCCGTTTTGGGAGCCCCTTATACGCCTCATAGACGCCGAGCCCGGCCTGGAGACGCAGGCGCAAGGCATGCGGCCCTCTTCTTTTCTTAAGCCGGTAGGCAGCATAGACGAAATTCTTTCGGAACTTTCCGCTCTTCGCCTTCATTAAGTTTGCCCGCTCAGCTTGCGCGCGCTTGCTGCCCCGTGTATTTTGGCCGGCGACAAACAGCCTATGGAGCCCCCTATGGAGCCGCTTTGCGAGTGGATTTGGTTCAACGGACGGTTAGTGCCCTTTGAAGAGGCCCGGGTGCACGTGCTCGCTCATGTCATTCACTACGGTTCGAGCGTCTTTGAGGGCATTCGGGCCTACAAAACGAAAAAGGGCACGGCGATATTTCGCCTGCGGGAGCACCTGCGCCGGCTCTATGATTCGGCCAAGATATACCGGATGTCCATCCCCTATACACCGGAGGAACTGGAAGAGGCCGTTTTGCAGAGCATCCGGGCCAATGGCCTTGAGTCCTGTTATATTCGGCCCATCGTGTTTCGCGGATACGGACCGATGGGGGTTAACCCCCTGCATTGCCCCGTCGAGGTGGCTATAGCCGTCTGGGAGTGGGGGGCATATCTAGGTCAGGAGGCGCTAGAGCAAGGCGTAGACGTGCAAGTGTCCTCCTGGAACCGTCTTCCGGCCAATTCGATCCCGTACATCGCCAAGGCCGGGGGCAATTATCTCAACTCACAGCTCATCAAAATGGAGGCCCTCACAAATGGCTACGCCGAGGGGATCGCACTCGACTACGATGGATTCATCGCCGAGGGCAGTGGAGAAAACCTCTTTCTGGTGCGGGATGGTCGCTTGTTCACCCCCTCCCTAGAAGCCCCCATCTTGCCCGGGGTGACGCGGGATGCCGTCATACGATTGGCCCGTGATATGGGTCTGGAGGTGGTTGAGACGCGCCTGCCGCGCTCAAGCCTCTATGTGGCCGATGAGCTCTTCTTTACAGGCACGGCCGCGGAGATCACCCCGATTCGGTCCGTAGATCGGATCCCGATCGGGACTGGCTTTCGCGGCCCCATCACGGCCCGGCTGCAAGAGGCCTTCTTTCACATCGTCCACGACGGTGAGGATCCCTACGGATGGCTTACCCCCGTCTACAGCCGGGAGCTGGTCTAAGGCTAGGCGCCTTAAGCCTCTGGCCGCCTAAGGGGGGGTTGTATTGCCCACAGGATACGTTCTAACTTTCGCCACCGAGACGCTTCCCCACAAGGAATCCCACCGGTGAGCATCCAGCCGCAAACGCCCGGGCCCGTCCGACGGGTTACAACCCGGACTGTGGTGGAGATGAAAGCCCGAGGCGAAAAGATCGCCGTGCTTACGGCCTACGACTACACGATGGCCCGGCTGGTCGACTCCGCGGGGGTGGACATCATCCTGGTAGGCGATTCGGCCTCCAACGTCATAGCCGGGCATGAGACGACGCTGCCCATTACGTTGGAGCAGATGATCTATCACGCCCAATGCGTGGTGCGGGCCGTCCGCCGAGCCATGGTGATTGTGGACATGCCCTTCGGCACCTACCAGGGCAACAGCCAGGAGGCCCTGGCCAGTGCCATCCGGATCATGAAGGAGACCGGAGCGCATGGGGTCAAGCTCGAAGGCGGCGAGGTGGTCTTAGAGGCCGTCCGGCGCATCGTGGAGGCCGGCATCCCCGTCATGGGGCACCTGGGACTGACCCCGCAGTCCATTTACAAGTTTGGCACCTATCAGGTTCGGGCCCGCGACGAACAGGAGGCCGCCCAGCTTCGCAAGGACGCCAAGCTGCTCGAGGAGGCCGGCTGTTTTGCGATCGTGCTCGAAAAGATCCCCTCTCAGCTGGCCCATGAGGTTACGGAGATGCTCTCCATCCCCACCATCGGCATCGGAGCCGGTCCTCATTGCGACGGGCAGGTGCTGGTGCTGCACGACATGCTGGGGCTTACGCGGGAGTTCCGGCCGCGGTTTGTACGCCGGTATCTGGAGCTCGATGAGCTCATCCAAGATGCCGTTCGGCGCTACGTGGGGGACGTCAAAACGCAGTGCTTTCCGAGCCCGGAGGAAAGCTATTAAAGGGCCATGTCCGATCGCCCCCTCATTCTGGTCAGCAATGACGATGGCATCGACGCCCCCGGTCTGAAGGCGCTCGTGGAAGCCGTATCCCCCCTGGGCGAAGTGCGCGTGGTGGCCCCAGAACGACAGCAGAGCGCCGTGGGGCATGCCATCACGATGCAGCAGCCCTTGCGGGCCTATCCGCATCGGCGCAGTGGGCGCTTGTGGGGCACGGCCGTAACGGGCACACCGGCAGACTGCGTGAAATTGGCCTTGGCCAAGCTCCTGGAGCGACGCCCCGATCTGGTCGTCTCGGGCATCAACCACGGATCCAACACCTCTACAAACGTGCTTTACTCGGGCACGGTCTCGGCCGCAGCCGAAGGCGCGCTCTACGGCATCCCCTCGATCGCCTTTTCCCTCTGCGAACAGAACTGGGAGGCGGATCTGTCGGCCGCGCGTCAGATCGCAAGCCGGATCGCGGCTGAGGTGCTCCGCCGAGGCCTTCCCCAGGGGGTGTTGCTGAACGTGAACATTCCCCCTTTGCCCCTGGAGCAGATCCAAGGCATTCGCGTCACGCGTCAGGCCCAAGCCCGCTGGATCGAGGAGTTCGATTCCCGCACCGACCCCTTTAACCGCACCTACTATTGGCTTACGGGCACATTCGTGAATTTCGATGAGGGCGAAGACACGGACGAGGCCGCCATAGCGGCCGGATACGTCTCGATCACCCCGATTCATTACGATCTTACCGCATACGCCGCCTTAGAGGAACTGCGCCGATGGCCTTGGAGCTTCTGAACCTGTCCTTAGACGGGGCGCTGCAAGCTGCTCGGCGCGCCGCGCGCGAGGCCGGAGCGATCATCCGCCGCTGCTGGGGTCGCCTCGATCCCGAAACGGCCGCCCTCAAAGGCGTACACGACCTGGTTACGGAAGTAGACCGAGAGGCCGAGGCCTGCATTCTCACGATACTGCGCGAGGCCTTGCCAGAAAGCATTTTCGTAGCCGAAGAGAGCGCCCCCGCCCAAACGGCCTCTGAGGCCCCCCTGCGCTGGTTTATCGACCCCCTGGACGGCACCACGAACTTCGTACATGGCGTGCCGGCCTGCTCCGTAAGCATCGCCTTGGAAGCTGCAGGTGAGCTTGCGCTCGGCGTGGTCTACGAACTGGGCCGGGATGAGCTCTTTTGGGCCGTGCGCGGCCAGGGCGCCTACTTGAACGGCCAGCCCATCCGGGTTTCGCGTGTTCGCAGGCCCGAGCATGCGCTGCTAGCGACGGGCTTTCCGTACCGGGAATTCGATCGGATCGACGCCTATCTAGAGGTGCTGCGCTACTTTATGCGGCACACCCAAGGGGTGCGTCGACCCGGCTCGGCGGCGATGGACCTCTGCTACGTGGCCTGCGGCCGCTTCGACGGCTTCTGGGAGCTCGGGCTAAGCCCCTGGGACGTGGCCGCCGGCGCCCTGATCGTGGCCGAGGCAGGCGGAGCGGTGACGGATTTCGACGGGGGATCTGGTTACCTTTTCGGCCGTCAGATCCTGGCCACCAATAGCCATCTGCACTCCTGGATGCTGGAGGCCGTGCAGCCGCTGGCAGCTAGGAAGCGGCTAGCCAACAGCTCATAACCTCGCGGCCGAGCTCGATTCCGCTCTGGGAGATGTCTATCGCCCCGGAGCACCCCAGTCCCCAGAGGGTGCGGCGATCGGCTTCTCCCCTAAGGGGAGCCACCGCCACAAGCGGTAAGGCGCGCAGAGTCTGAATCCGTTCCAGAAAGCGCTCCCAGCTCCCTTGCTCCATCGGGGCCAAGTTCACCACGCACACATCGAACCCCCCCCGCCCCAGGGCCTCCCAAAAGGCCTCCAGCGTCTGCACCCGCAGCACTTCGGCCTGCACGCGCTCTAGGAGCGCGGCCAACCAGCCTGGACGACGCGGATCTGGGTCGTATAGCAGCACCCGGCAACCTCGCAGACAGACGCCCTCCGGAATCGGCCTGGGGGTGAGCAGCGGCCAGCGCACCCACACGGTCGTGCCTACGCCGGACTGGGAACGGATCTCCAGCTCCCCGCCCGTAAGGCGCACCAGTCGGTGTGCGAGCGCCAGGCCCAGGCCCAGTCCCTCGTAAGGCCGGGACAGGCCCTCATGCCCTTGACGGAAAGGCTCCCCCAAACGCTGCAGCACCTGCGGAGCGATGCCGATGCCGGTATCCTGCACGCTGAGCTCCCAGTTGGCCCCCCGTCGACGTGTGCGCACAGCGATACCTCCCCGCTCGGTAAACTTGATCGCGTTCTCAAGGATGGATTCCATCACCTTCCGACACGCATCTGGGTCCGACCGCACGGGCAACGGACCGGCCTCTAGCTGCAAAGACCATCGCAAACCCTTGGCCTGGGCCAGCGAGGCGTAACGACCCGCGAGGCGCTCTAACAACGCATCGGCATAGACCGGCCTAGGGCTGGGACGCCACTCTCCCGCTTCCAAACGCGCAATCTCCAGCAGGCTCTCGATCGTGTGCACCAAGCGCAAGCTGTTTTGCGCGATCGCCTCTAAAGCCTCCCGTATGAAGAGGTTCTGCGGTTCCCCCCATTCGCGCTTGAGCATCTCGGCGTAGCCCACGAGCACGTTGGCCGGGGTGCGGATCTCGTGGGATAGCAGACTCAAAAACCGTTGCTGAAGGCCTTCCTCCGACGTATCGAGCGCCGTGGAGGCGGAGGCTTGGGGTGTCGGAGCTAAAATCAGATACCAACGTCCAGCCCGGGCGTGCGGAGCGAGGAAGGCAACCCAACGGCGGTCTTGGGCATCTGCAGTACGCCGAAATACCATCCCCCCTACGATTGAGCTTTGGGAGGCGGAACCGATGCTTATCCAGCCCGCCAAAGGTCGTCCTTGTTCATCCTCTAGCCCCCAATCTTGTACATGCCGGGCCCCGGCCTTAAGGGCCCGCGCAGCGGCGTTGGCCCTCTCGATACGGCCGTGGGGGTCCACTATAGCCACTGCTACAGGCCAATGCGCCCAGTCGGGTTCAGAAGCCTCCGTTATGTTGGGGGATTCAGAAAAGCACCCCTGCCGAGACGGGTGTACCTGATCTGCGCCGGTATATGCGCCCCACAGCAGCAGGGAGCCCACCAGTCCCAAGGCGAAGATCCCACCGAAGAGGGCAAGAGCGAGATCAGCCCCCCGCTGATAAGCCCATAAGTGTACCCCGATCGTGGCCCCCCAGGATAAAACCCAAAGCCCGAGGATCGGGAGGAAACGGCTGCAAGGCTCGGAACCACGCATGGGAAGACCACGCTAATGGGCCTGGTACGCCGCAGCAAGCCATGTGCCGGGAGCTCAAAAAGCGGATTTTTTCCCTTTTTCCGTCCGGCATTTTTCTTTTTGGATCCAGCTTGTATCGTTTTTGCCCGTCGGGGTCTATGCTCTTGCTCGCCCTACGCGGCTCGGCGTATATTTGCCAAGCCTTCGTTGAGCAAGCCAACGTAGCTCAGCCGGTAGAGCAGCTCACTCGTAATGAGCAGGTCGTGGGTTCGAGTCCCACCGTTGGCTCCCCGATATGGCCCACCGAAAAGTGGGTTTTTTTGAGCGCCTGCAAGCAAAAAGGCCGGACGGGATCCGGCCTTTTTGCCGTGACATTTATGGGCGCTCCTCGAGAGGCGGCTTTTGATCCTTGGGCACAGGCGACCGATAGGGTCGGCCTCCGGTTTTGCGCTGAAAATCCGCCTTAGCTGCCTCAAGCAGCCGCGGTTGCGTCAATAGATCATATCCGGTGAGGGCCAAAACTTTGGCCGCCACCAGCGCCCCCGCATGCCCAATCGAGGTCCCGTGACAGGCCGTGGAGGCCCAGCTATGCCAAGGGATGAGCTGCGCGGCCGTGGCCACGCTGAGGCCTGCCGTGGGCGCGATCCAGCTCACCTCCGCCACATCGGTTGAGCCCCCCGTAGCGGGCTCCGGATTGGGGGCCAGCGGCTTGATTGCGGTGCTGAGCCCCTTTTCTTCGAGCCCCAAAAAGCGCTGCAGCTGCCGCGCGAAGGCCTGATCCTGCTCGCTAAATCGGGGCGCCCCGACCCGCTGCAGGTTCGCGTATAAGGCCTCCTGTAGAGGCCGGTTGAGCAGATATTCGTGCACCCCCGCAAGCAGCGTGACCTTGTAGCGGGTGCCCGTGGCAACAGCCGCCCCCTCGGCGCACTTGAGCACCCGCTCATAGAGCTGCTCTACAGCCACGCGAGAAGTGTCGCGCACGTAATACCAAACCTTGGCGTATTCGGGCACGACATTAGGGGCCCCCCCTCCATGCGAGATCACGTAATGGATACGGGCCGAGGGGCGCACGTGTTCACGCAGCAGGTTGACGGCGTAGTTCATGAGCTCCACCGCGTCCAGGGCGCTTCGACCATTCCAGGGGTCGGCGGAGGCGTGCGCGGCCTGTCCGAAAAACTCCACGACAAAGTTGTTCATCGCACGACCGGGCTGATTGCGGACCTCCGTCTCGGTGCCGGGATGCCATTCCAGCGCGGCGTCGAGATCGCTAAAGAGCCCCTCTTTGGCCATGTACACCTTGCCCACCAGCGTCTCTTCGGCCGGACAGCCAAAGAGTTTGATCGTGCCGGACAGGTTGTGCGCTTGCATATATTCTTTGAGGGCTATCGCCGCCACCACGCAGGCGGCCCCAAAGAGGTTGTGCCCGCACCCGTGTCCGGAGTCCACCCCGTCGGAGCGCGGCGCCTTCTCGGGCTTGGGGGCGTTGCCCACGCCGGGCAGGGCGTCGTATTCAGCCAGAATCCCGATCACCGGCCGACCGCTGCCGTAAGTGGCCACGAAGGCCGTGGGCAGACCGGCGACGCCGCGCTCTACCCGAAACCCGGCCCGTTCGAGCGTTTCGGCCAACAGCGCAGCCGAACGCACCTCCCGAAGTGCCGTCTCCGCATACTCCCAGAGCGCATCCGAAAGCCGCACCAGCTCCGGCCTTAACGCCTCTACGCGGGCCTCTAAATCCGCCTTGGGATCTGGCCGCCTAGCAAGTCGGCCTTGGGCTTCCGCGGAACAAACGGCTCCGAGAACGGCTAGCACGACGAACCATGAGCGCAGCATAGGAATAACCCTCCTCGCCATACGAACCGAAAGAAACACCTTCTAGAGGGCCGTAGGCAAGGGGTATGTCCCAGATCGGAACACGCTGACGGAAAAAGCGGACACCGCCTCAGGGCCTGCGTCTTCTGTTGTGCGGTTGGCATGCTCTTTTCGGCTGTCTTCGCCTGAGTTCTGCGCCCTGGGGCAACAAAATGCTATCTTAGGCGTCAAAATCACATGCGCAACATAGGGAAGACGGCTATGCCACGAGGCGCCCTCTGGATCGCGGTCCTGCCCCTGATGGCGGGCTGTTATACGCAGCTGCAGCTGAGCCAACCTGCGCAGCCGGAGCAAGGGTACACCGAGGAAAGCCCATCGGCTTCGGATTGGGCTTATCTTAAGCGCCGCTCTTTTGATCGCTTCTATAGGACGTGGACCTACACCTTTGGCCCACCTTACGGATATGTGGGCTGGTATGGCATCTGGGGCTACTATGACCCTTTTTGGTGGGATCCTTGGTGTTGGGAGCCCCGCTCCGTGCGCATTACGCTGATCTTCCGCTACCCGTGGTGGCGCTGGGGCTACTATTCGTATTATGATCCCTTCTGGCGTCCGGCCTACTACGCCTCGCCGTGGCGCTATACGGGGCTATACCGGTATCGGATCCCTCAGCCTGCCGATTACGGACCCCGCGAATCGGGCCGCACCCCGTATTCAGACTCAGCGCCCGGGCATACACCTAGAACGCAAGCGGTCTCCCCAGCGCCTCCTCTGAAGGGCATGCTGCGCAGCCGGGATGCCGTAGAGGGCGTGCGGACCTCAGGCGTAAACCCGATCCTCAGCCCCGCCGAACGGCCCAAGAGCGAACCTGGAGCGCATCCGCGGTCCGCTTTCGGCGCGCCTCTGACCCCCGCCGCAAGACCACAACGCACAGCAGTCCCTGCGGAAACCAGGTCGCGCGAAGCGGGTCGTTCCGCGCCCGCGACCCGGGAGATAAGCCCCCCACGCCATGGCTCCCCGGCGCGCATGGAGGCCCCTCCGCCGCAGCGCCCGCTGCGCAGCGAGCTTGAAGGCGTAAGCCGGCCTGCGCGCGCGCCTCGAGATGGAAGCTGATTTCGCCGGGCCCAGAAAGGCGCTATGAGGCGGCTGCGAATCGGTTTGCTCGCATGCGCCGTTTGGGGTGCGCTCAGCCCCGCGTGGGCTCAAAACGAAACCGATGCGCTGCGCTATAGCCGGCTGCACATAGCCCCGAGCGCGACGGCCCTGGGCCTAGCAGGCGCATACGTGGCCATAGGGGGCTCCTGGGAGGCGGCCTTCTCCAACCCGGCCGGCCTGAGCTTGAGCTCTCGAAGCGAGCTCTTGGTGAGCCTGAGCGGCACGGGGGTGCAAGATCAAGCGCGGTATCTGGAACGCATCCAACGGGATAACGTACAGCGCCTGCAGCTGCCCAGCTTGGCGTATCTACAGAAAGTCCCCACCCGTCGAGGTAGCCTAGCTATCGGGATCGGATACGACGAGGCCGCCAACTTCACGCGCCGGTTTTCGTTTGCTGCCTTCAATCCGCGCCATTCCATCACGGAGTATTTCCTCACAAGCCCTTTTTACTTTGATCTGGCCTTTCGCACCTACGCCATCGACACCTTGCCGGGCAGGCGCTACTATCCAGCCGTGCTCGAAGGCGAAGTGGACCAGCAGGGAGAGGTCTTCGAGCGCGGCCAGATGGGGCAGATCAGCCTGGCCTATGGGATCGAGGCGCTTCGAAACCTGCACTTCGGAGCGGCCCTTTACCTGTATACGGGTCAATACCGCTACGAGCGCGTCTTCGAAGAGCTCGACAGCCGCAACATCCATAACGGCCGCGGCGGCACGACGGACTTTGAGTCGCTGCGCCTGCTGGATGAGATCTCTTCAGAACTGTCCGGCTTACAGGCCCGCCTGGGGCTGCTGTATACGGCCGGTGCCGCGGCGCGGGTGGGAGCCTCCCTGCTTGTGCCGGGCCGCCTGGAGGTGCGCGATCGCTACAGAAGTTCCCTCAGCACGGCCTTCGACAACGGGGAGCGCTTCTCCGATAGCCGGTCCGGCCTGTATCGCTACCGCATCTTGCTGCCCGCCCGGATCTCGGCCGGGGCTTCGCTGCGCATGGCCTTGATCCGCATAAGTGCGGAGGCCGAATGGACCGATTGGACGGCCTTGGAGCTTGCGCCCAGCGCCACGTTCGGAGAAGCCAACCGCCGATTGCGTCGAGACTATCGGCCCACTGTGCAGCAGCGCCTCGGCGCCGAGCTACAGCTGCCAAGCCCGCAGGGGCTTGTGCTGCGAGGGGGCTGGAGCAACAGCCCCAGCCCACATCGAGGCCTTGCGCTCGGCCAGCGCTCCTGGAGCTTGGGGTTGGGCGTCCCGATGGGGGAAAACGCCCGGCTGGACGTGGCCTACGCGCAGACGCGCTTCTCGGATCAGTTTCGCCAGTATGCAGCCCCCGTAGGACCAGATCCGATCGTGTACGAACAAGTCAGCCGGGGGCGTCTAGTCTTCAGCCTGCGCTGGTTTTGGGGCCCAGGCCGCTGAGATAGGCCAGCAGAATGCCCGCTGCCACGGCCGCATTGAGGGACTCGACCCCGCGGCCCAGGCGCGGGATGCAGACGCGCGCATGAGCCCTCTTAAGCCACTGCGGTCGTATCCCTGCGGCCTCTGAGCCGATTAGCAGCGCCACGCGCTCCGGCACGGGCACCCCCTCCCCAAGGGGCCTTCCTCCCTCCGCCACAGCCGCCCAGAGGGCCACATCGTGCGTTAATAGGGCCTCTAGCGCTTCCTCCAAAGAAACCTCGTAGACGGGCACGAAAAACAAACCGCCCATGCTCGCCCGCACCGCCTTGGGGTTGTAGGGATCGGCCGAGCCCGGCCCCAGCAAAACGGCATCCCAGCCAAACCAGGCCGCTGTGCGTATGATCGCCCCCACGTTGCCCGGATCTCCGAGCCCATCCAACAGGAGCACCCGCCGCCAGCTTGCGAGCTGCTTCTGGCTCCAGGAGCGATCCGGAAGCGGACAGACGGCTACGACGCCTTGGCTGGTCGCGACCTCCGAAAGACGGGCCATATCCGCCTCCGAAAGCAAGGCCACCGAAGCGCCGCGGCCCTCCAGCTTGCGCCGCGCCTGCCTGAGGGCCGGATCCTTGGCGCGATCGGGCGTAAGGAGTAGCCACTCCACGGGCCAGTCCGACATGGCCAGCTCTTGGATCAGATGAGGGCCTTCGACCAGAAACCGGCCGTAGCGCCGACGATACTTCTTCTCCTTTAGCGCGGCTAGCCGCTTTAAGCGCTCTCGGCCCAGCATCTCGGAGATTGGACCTCAGCCGGCGCCCGCATGTGGGCCGGAGTGCGGCGCGGCCGATACGGCTCACCGAGAACGCGCTCATGCATCCAGCGCAGCGCCACGGCGGAAAGCCCCACGGCGTAGGCGCCCAACACCCCCAGTCCCAGCGTGTCCGGGGTCGTCCATCGGCCCCAGGTGAGCGTATCGCGCACGATCTGCGTCAGATGATAAACCGGATTGAGCTGGCTAAGGGCATGCGCTACGGGATGTAGGGTGGAAAACGGAAAGTAGGTATCGCTCAACAAGGCCAGCGGTACGGCGATGAGGAAGACGGGATAGTTCATGAAGTCGATGTGGGGCACCTTGGCCGTAAACAAAAGCGCCCCGGCGCCGAAGGCTACACCCGCCAGGAACCCCGCAAAGGCGATGGGGGCCAGGGCCCAAAGATGAATACTCAGCTGTCCGGCAAGCGCCAGCGCGATCAGCACCAGGAGCACGCAGAAGGCACTCAAAAGGCCCTTAAGGGCCGCCCAGAGGATCTCCCCCCACACGACGTGCTCCATCTGCACGGGCGTGGCCAGCTGCGCATCGAAAGTGCGCTGATAGAACATGCGCACATAAGAGCCATAGAGTCCCTCGAAAAAGGACTGATACAGCAGGCTTACGGCCACAACCCCCGCGGCCAGATAGTCGGCGTACGCCAACGTCCCATGCGGGGTTGCGAAGGCGCCCACAAGAGCGCCTACACCGAGGCCGAAGACACCGAAATACAGCAAGGGCTCCAAAACGGGCGGCAAAAAACCCAGATGCCATGTGCGGCGCCAAACGCGCCAGTGCCGATACAAGACCGCGCGGGTCTGCCAGGCTAACAGGGCCCGTATCATGGCGGAGCTCAACGGCGCTCGTACAGGTAGGCGCAATCCAAGAGCCGAGCCTGGGTGCCGTCGTGCAGGGCGAACTTGCCGCTACGCCAGATCTCGGCCGATCCGAACTGGCCGGCCTTGTTGATGGCGTAGAAGCGCACGTTGAAGTTCGGCCGTCCCTGTTCGTCCTGCAGGCGCCGCATCTTGTTGTGTTGCACGATGCGCTTACAGGCCTCCAGGCAGGCCTCTTCAGGAGACCTGCCGGCGCGCATCTGTTCTACGATGAACACACAAGAGCAGTTCACCAAATTAGCCTCGCCGCGGCCGGTTGAGCCCGCCGCTCCGACTTCGTTGTCGACGTATAGACCCGCTCCGATAATCGGAGAATCTCCTACGCGGCCCGGGATTTTGAAGGCGAGCCCGCTTGTGGTCGTCACACCCGACAGGTTGCCCCGCAAATCAAGACCCAGACAGGAGATCGTACCGTAGTAGCGGATCACCTCCCGAAGCTCTTCGCCGATGTCTCGATCCTGTGGGCCGTGCGGCGGCAGGTAGTCGTCCCGGTTGCTCAGCGTCTCCTTCCACTGCACCCAGGCCAGGCGGGCCTTCTCGGTAAGCAGCTCCTCCTTTTTGAAACCGTGCATAAGGGCGAACTGCAACGCCCCCTCGCCGACGAGCAGCACGTGATCGGTGCGCTCCATCACAAGACGGGCCACTTTGGAGGGGTTGCGGATGTATTTGAGCGCGGCCACGGCCCCGGCTCGATGCGTGGGTCCGTGCATAACGGAGGCGTCCAGCTCGACCTCGCCGCGCTCGTTGGGCAACCCCCCTAACCCGACCGTCATGTCCTCGGGATCGTCTTCGACCAGGTTCACCCCGGCTATGACGGCGTCCAATGCGTCAGCACCTTCTAGGATCATCTGCATAGCCTTCTCGACAGCGCGAAGCCCGTTGCCGCTGGCGATCACAACGGGCCGAGGAGCCCGTTGTGGGGCCTCGGAAGACGCTCCCCAGACGGATTCAAAGGCGCTTGCATACGGCGCGGCGGCCGCGCCGACTCCTGCGGCGGCCGCGGTGCGCAGAAAATCCCGACGAGAAACGCTCATACCGACCTCCTCGGCTATAGACGCGCCCGAAAGCTACGGGCTCACCCTCAAAGGGGCAATCGCGTCCGGGAGTCCAAACCAGATCGTTACACCGAGGCCAGGCGCTCCAGGCGAGCCGTATCGAAGTAGCGGAGCGCCCCCTCTGGATACCAGCCCTCCTGGAGAGCGCGCACGAGATCCCGACCAAACCAGAACGCGAAGGCCGTCCCGTGCCCCGTGTATCCTCCCGCCATCCAAAGCCGCGACCATCCCGGTACGGGACCCAACAGAGGCAGCTCATCGTAGCTAAAGCCCATTATACCGCTCCACCGGTATTCGATGGGCACATCCGCCAGCTGCGGAAAGGTCTGGCGCAAAAACCTTTCTAATCCGGCCTGAACCTCTGGCCTTAGCCCCTCGACAGCGCAGCCTATCTCGCGATCCGGGACCGACCACCGATAGCCGCCCAGGATCAGGCGCCCTTCTTGATCTTGCTGCCAATACTCGTAGCCATAGTTCGTAGAGGTGGCATGGGGAAAAAGCCTGGGAATCGGGGCCGTAGCGAGCACCTGCGCCCGCACCGGCACCACACGGCCCACAAGCTCCCGGATTAGCCGGCCCACCCAGGCGTTTGTGGCCAGCACAACGGCGCCCGCCTCGATCCGCCCCTTGGGGGTATAGAGGCGAACCGAGCCTGAGCCCTCCTCCAGATGCCAGACCGGACTCTCCAAAGCTAAACGGGCCCCCTCGAGCTGGGCCGACCGAAGCAGCCCCTGGCTGGCCTTGGCCGGATTCCAGCGGGCGTCCTCGGGGTTAAAAAGCGCCCCCCAAAACCGATCAGGCACGGGAAAGCCCCACAGGCGCGCCACATCATCGTGCTCCAGGCTTTCGACGGGAAAACCATCTTCTCTTAACAGAGCAGCTGCCAACAGCTGATCAGCTCGCTCAGCCTCGGAGGCGGCCAAAAGGAGGCTTCCGGAGCGCACCAGTTCCACATCATAGCCCAGCTCCTCAAGCGTTGCGCGCACCGCTCGGTTGTTCTCTAGCGTGTAAGCCCAGATCGCGCGCGCGGCCTCCCGTCCGAAGCGCCTGATGAGCTCTGGATACGGCGTTACGGTGCCGGCTAGGTTAAAGCCCGCGTTGCGGCCAGAAGCGCCCGTCGCGGGAGCGGGACGTTCCTCCAAGATCCAAACCGAACCCAACCGGGCTCGGCTCGCCCACCAGGCCACGGAAGCTCCCGTGATACCGGCTCCAATGATGACCAGGTCGGCCGCGGCAGGAATTTCCCCCTCCCCGCGGATCGGGTTCTGGCCGCGAAACCAATACGGCAGGCTCTCCACGGCTAACTCTCTGCGCTAGAAACGCAAAAAGCAAGCAATGCACGATCTGGGAACATCGGGCACAGCATTTGCTGTATAAGGGATAGCACATCCAAGCGCATGTGTTGTACCTCCTCAGGGGCGTCAGGCCTGAACCGCCGGCGCCCCTTTTGGTTTATAGAGCGGAATATTCACAAGCGGAGGGGTTTCAGACAACCGTTTGCGCCGCTCTCCGGTGGGCCGCTATTTTTTGGCATAACGAGCTCTAGAGAGGAACCTCGCATGGAACGACCCCAGACGCAGAGCGCGCAGGTTTTAGATCCGCCCCGAGAGCACTACAATTACATCAACGGACGTTGGAAGCCCAGCCGCAGCGGCCAGTGGTTTGAGAATCGCAACCCGGCCGACTGGGACGATCTAATTGGTCTCTTTCCGCTTTCCACCGAGGAGGACGTGCAAGAAGCCGTAGAGGCCGCCCGGGCGGCCTTCGAGCGATGGCGTAAGGTACCGGCTCCGAAGCGGGGGGAGATCATCCGGCGGGCCGGCGATATCCTACAGGCCCGCAAGGAGGAGATCGCCCGGGAGATGACGCGCGAAATGGGCAAGATCCTGTTGGAGACGCGCGGAGATGTTCAGGAGGGCATCGACACGGCCTACTATGCGGCTTCCGAGGGAAGGCGGCTTTTCGGGCATACGGTTCCGAGCGAGCTACCCAGCAAGTTCAACATGACCATCCGGATGCCCGTGGGCGTGGCCGGCATCATCACCCCATGGAACTTCCCTCTGGCCATCCCGACCTGGAAGATCTTTCCGGCGCTCGTCTGCGGCAACACGGTGGTCTTCAAGCCCGCTCAGCTTACCCCCAAGACGGCCACCACGCTTGTGGAGATCTTGGAAGAAGCCGGCCTTCCGCCCGGCGTGCTTAATCTCGTGCATGGCACAGGCTCTGGAGTGGGCGCGGCCATTGTGCGTCACCCCGATGTGGCGCTTATCAGCTTTACGGGCTCCACAGAGGTAGGGGTGCAGATCTGCCGCATGGCCGCTGATGGGTTAAAACGCGTCTCTTTGGAGCTGGGGGGCAAAAACGCCGTCATCGTCATGCCGGACGCCGACTTGGATTTGGCCCTCGACGGCGTGCTCTGGGGCGCCTTCGGCACCACCGGACAGCGATGCACGGCCACAAGCCGGCTTATTCTGCACGAGGCCGTATACGATCTGTTTCTGGAGAGGCTTCTTGAGCGCACCCTGCGGCTTCGGCTGGGCAACGGCCTGGACCCCGACACGGACGTGGGGCCCCTGGTCAGCCGGGCCCAGCGCGAGACCGTGGACCGTTACGTGAAGATCGGTATCGAAGAGGGGGCGCGGCTTCTCTGCGGAGGCGCTCCGGCCGCAGAGGGCCCCTTGCAGAAGGGGTGGTTCTATCAGCCGACGATCTTTGCAGAGGTGCGGCCCGAGATGCGCATCGCGCAAGAGGAGATCTTCGGCCCCGTTCTTAGCGTCATTCGGGTCCGTTCGCTTCAGGAGGCCATTCAGGTCCTGAACGGCACCCGATACGGGCTTTCCTCTTCGATCTACACGCGCAACCTACAGGACGCCTTCTACGCGATCCGGGAGATCGAGGCGGGCATCACGTACGTGAACGCCCCCACAATCGGAGCCGAGGCCCACCTGCCCTTTGGCGGGGTCAAGCAGACCGGCAACGGACATCGAGAGGGGGGGTGGGAGGTCTTCGATTTCTACACGGAGACCAAAACGGTTTACATCGACTACTCAGGCCGCCTGCAGCGCGCCCAGATCGACACGGAAAGACTTGGCTTGGAAAGTTAGCCCGATGCTTGCGGCCCTTGTAGCTTCGCTCCTCTGGGCGAGCCCTGATACGGCGGTATGGCATCCTGTGGAGCGCATCCTGTATCGGGCCGTACAGGATACGGCGATCACGGTTGTGCACTTTTGGGCCCCCTGGTGCCCCAATAGCCAGGCCGAGCTGCGTCAGGGCTGGTACCGGATCATCGAGGCGCACCCGCAGGTCCGGTTCTTTTTTGTGACGATCTGGAGCGACGCAGACGACGGCCGCGCCTTGCTGACGCGCTACGCCGTAGGCGAACAACCTAACTTTCGGCTCCTGCACATACCTGGCCCCTCGGAGCGCTCCCAACGCCAGCAGCGCTTCATGGGCCTGCCCGTCACTTGGGTGCCCACAACGTGGATTTTCCGCTCCGGCGAGCTCCGGTACGCCTTCAACTACGGCGAATTGCGCTTTGAGATCTTCGAGCAGCTGCTGCGCGATGCGCGCGATACTTGGCGACGTTAAGGCGGCATTCCGACCATGGCGCTCATGATCTCCGTTTCGGGCATCCGCGGGGTTTTCGGGCTGGAGCTTACTCCAGAGGATCTGGTCCGATATGCGGCCGCCTTCGGGGCTTGGTGCGAGCGCGGCAAAGTTGTGCTCGGGCGCGACACGCGGCCCACAAGCGTTCCGGCAGCCCGCATTGTAGCCTCCACCCTGCAATGCGTCGGTTGCGAGGTGGTGGACATCGGCGTAGCCCCCACGCCCACCGTGGGCGTGGCCGTGCGCGCCGAGAGCGCCCGAGGCGGCCTTGTGATCACGGCCAGCCATAACCCCCCAGAGTGGAACGCGCTCAAAATGCTCGGGCCCGACGGAGCCGCCTTGAGCGCCCAGGACGGCCGCAGCGTACTTGAGCTGGCCCGATCTGGAAGGCTTCGCTACGTCCCCTATCGCGAGCTCGGCGGCTACAGAAAGGACAAAAGCCACCTAGAGCAGCACATCGAACGCATTCTTGCCCTGCCGTATCTGCCCCTGGGGGCGATCCGAGCCCGGCACTTTCGGATCGTGCTCGACGCCGTCAACGGAGCCGGAAGCCTCGCCCTACCCCGCCTGCTGGATCGGCTGGGCTGCGAGGTGATCCCGCTGCACTGCAACCCTCAGGAGCCCTTCCCCCATCCCCCAGAGCCTTTGCCCGAACACCTTGGCGAGCTCATGGACGCGGTCTTGAGGATGCGGGCGGACCTGGGGGTGGCGGTGGACCCCGATGCCGATCGACTTGCCCTTGTACAGGAGGACGGCGTCTACTTCGGAGAAGAGTACACACTGGTAGCCGCAGCCGCTTTTGTGCTCCGGCATCGGCCCGGCCCGCTTGTGGCCAATCTCTCCACAACGCGCGCCCTTGAAGACGTAGCGGCCCAGCATGGTCAGCTGGTCTACCGCACCCCCGTAGGCGAGCGGCACGTCATAGAGGGCATTCGGCTCGTAGGGGCCGTTTTGGGCGGGGAGGGCAACGGAGGGGTGATCCTGCCTGAGATCCACGAGGGGCGGGATGCCCTAACAGGTCTGGCGCTGATCTTGGGGCTGCTGGCGGAGACCGGACTTAGCCTATCGGGCCTTCGCGCGCATCTTCCCCGATACGAAATGATAAAAGACCGCCTCGAAGGACTCCCTCGGCCAGCCCTGGAGCGGCTCTTTGAGGCGATTCAACAAGCCTATGCGGGACGGGCGGAGTTCGATACGCGCGACGGGCTAAAGGTGATCCTGCCGGATTGCTGGATCCACCTGCGCGCCTCGAACACCGAGCCCATCGCGCGCCTGCATGTGGAGGCCCGCACGCGCTCGGAGGCCGAGGCGCTGGCGCAAGAGGTCCGACGTTGGGCCGAAGCCGTCTCGACATGAGCGCCCACCTTGTCTATCACCTTATGCTCGGACGGCCTGAATGAGCTGGCCCCGCGTAAGCGTCGTCATCCCCAGCTGGAACGCACGGCACTGGCTGGAACGCTGCCTTCCCAGCGTTCTGGGCGCGGCGTATCCGGATCAAGAGGTTCTGCTGGTCGACAACGGCTCCACGGATGGCTCGGCGGAATGGGTCAGCCTGCACTATCCGAGCGTACGGGTCATGCGGCTAGGCGAAAACCGGGGCTTCTGCGAGGGGGCCAACGAGGGGCTTCGGCACGCCACGGGCCTTTACGTGGCCTTTCTGAACAACGACGTGGAGGTCACCCCCTACTGGCTACAGCCTCTTATTTCGTCGTTGGAGCAGGATCCGACGCTCGGGGCCGTACAACCTAAAGTCTTGGATTATCACGCCCGAGGCCGGTTTGAATACGCCGGAGCGGCCGGGGGGTATTTGGACCGCTATGGATATCCGTTCGCGCGGGGCCGCATGTTCGACACGCTAGAGGAAGACCGGGGCCAATACAATCAGCCGGCGGACATCTTCTGGGCCTCCGGGGCGGCCTTGGTGGTGCGCCGCGCGCTGGCCGAGCGCCTCGGCGGCTTTGAGCCGAGCTTCGTCCTGCATCAAGAGGAGATCGATTTCTGCTGGCGCCTGCAGAACCTGGGCTATCGCGTCCGGGCCATTCCCCAAAGCGTGGTCTACCACGTCGGAGGGGGATCCCTGGCCTATGGGGATGCGCGCAAGCTCTACTACAACCACCGCAACGGCCTATATATGCTCTACCGCAACTTGCCCCCCCGTCACCTGTGGAGGCGGCTTTTGGTGCGCATAGGGCTGGATCTGGCGGCAGCTCTTCTGTATCTGGTACGCGGACGTCCGGATTGGGCCGCCGCCGTAGGGCGAGCCTACCTAGAGGCCTGGGCCCGGCGACGGGAACTAAAAGCGCAACGAAAGCGGCTGCTAGCCGAGCGCGTCCGCTGGGGTGACCCCCCGACTGTGTATCCCGGCTCTATCGCGCTAGCCTACTACGTCTTTCGGCGTCGCCGTTTCGCCGATCTGGGCTGGTCGGTCTCCTAGGCGCGCGATCTACGGGAAGACATCGAAGGAGATGTTCGTATACAGCACGGCCTGGATTCGATACGTCGTGCTAGTGCCCGTGCTAGTGGAACGACCTTCGGCGCGCGCCGTAAAGGGGCCTCCGCGGATGTAGGCCAGGATGTCTGCCGTGGGCAGTGCGGGCAAGACCACGGAATTGCGGCCCGGCGAGATCGATCCCGGTCCAGCGCCCAGCACCTGCTGCTCCCCTAGGCTTGGAGAGGAGAGCCAGATCGAGATGGATTGCACGAAGTCAAAGGTGCCGTTCGAAGGGCTCAGGATCGTGAACCGGATTGAGTCCACACGGGCGTTATTGAGGTCAGAATCCGAGATGTTGTTCGCCCGCATGATGCTGTCGAGCTTGGCCTTAAAGTTGGCCTGCTGCGTAGCCGAAAAGTTGCTATTGGGCTGCACCGGGGGCACTTCGAATTCAATAGTATACGTGGTGCCCACGCGCGAAAGATTGCCGAGCAAATCGCAGCCTAAGGGCCCAACCAGCATCAGAACGCCGACTAGAAGCAGCCCGGAAACGGGTCGCATCGTGAGCTCCTCCCTTTTTTGAGCGTTAGATCCTCTTCCCTCCCCGCGATTTCTTCGCTTTCCTTGGCAAAGATAAAAAGCCGACAAGCCTGCTCACAAGAGCGCTCCTACCAGAGCAGCACGATTTTGCCGAAATTGGCATTGGCCGCCATGTACCGATAGGCCGCCTGGACCTCGAGGGCGGCAAAAGCGCGATCCACAGTGGGCCGCAACCGTCCGTCGGCCAGCAGGGGCCAAAGCTCCTGACGGAAGGCCTCAGCCACCGCGATCTTCTCCCAGAGGGGACGTGTGCGCAGCACCGTGCCGATCAGGCGCAGGCGTTTCGTTATAAGCGGGCCCAATGTGGCCTCCTGGGGCAGGTGGGCCCCGCCGAGCGTGCCCAGCAAGACCAGATGGCCTTTCGGCTGGAGTACCTCCAGGTTGCGCATCCAGTACGGCCCCCCAATGCAATCGAGCACCACGGAGACGCCCTCGGGCTCGCGCTCGCGCAGAGCCTGCACAAAATCCACGCTCCGATAATCCCATCCCTCGGTGAGCCCCCAAGAGCGGGCGCGTTCAAGCTTGGGCGCCGAGGCCGTACCGTAGACCGAACGAGCCCCCGCCAAGCGCGCGATTTGCAGCGCGGCCAGACCCACACCGCTTCCCACAGCATGAATCAGCACACTCTGGCCCAGACGCAGCCGAGCTTGTCGAACCAGCGCGTCCCAAGCCGTGATGAAGGCCTCCGGTATGGCCGCCGCCTCCGCCCAAGACATGCCCTCGGGAACGGGCCAGGCGAGCGCCTCATGCGCAACGGCGTACTCGGCCTGCCCTCCGCCGGCAAGCAGAGCCATAACGCGATCCCCGGCTCGCCAGCGTCGCACCCCGGGGCCCGTTGCCACAACCTCGCCTGCGCATTCCAGGCCCGGGATGCGCTCCGGGGTCCCCTCAGGGGGCGGATACCGACCCCAGGTCTGGAGCAGATCGGCTCGGTTGAGGGCTGAGGCGTGTACGCGCACCAAGATCTGCTCAGGGCCTGGCTCCGGAGGAGCTAGGCCCTCACGCAACAACAGACCCTCCGGGCCCGCGAAGCGTTCTATCCAAACGGCTCGCATCAGTAGCGCAGGAGCCGCTCTATGTTTTGGCGGATGCGCTCCACCGAGGGCAAGACAGCCTCCATAAGGCCCCGGTTGTACGGGACCGGCACGTCGGGGACAGCCAAGCGCGCTACGGGCGCATCGAGGTACTCGAAGAGCTCCTCGCAGACCGCCGCCAGCATTTCGGCCCCGATCCCGCAGGTGCGCGTATCCTCGTGCACCACCAGAAGGCGACCTGTTTTGCGCACGGAAGCAAAGACCGTCTCCCGATCCCAGGGATGCACCGTGCGCAGGTCCAACACCTCAATGGCTTGCTCCTCAAGCCCCTCTATGGCGGCCAGAACCCGATGCAGGGCCTCACCCCAACTGACCACGGTAAGGGCCGAACCCGACCGAACCCGCCTCGCCCGTCCGATGGGGATCCCGTAATCGTCCCCCGGATAGGGGCGCCGGGCTTCCGGGGCGTCCAGTAGGGCCCGGTGTTCCAAGAACAAAACCGGATCGTTGCCCCGCAGCGCCGAGCGCAGCAGCCCCACGGCCTCCTCGGCATCCGAGGGATACAGGATCACCCAGCCGGGGGTGTGCGCGAAAACGGCCTCCCCGGAGACACTGTGCCAGGGATCTCCGGTGCGGCGGCCATGTCCAACGGGGATGCGCACCACCATCGGCGCGGCAAAGCGGCCGGCCGTGCGCCACCGGATCGTCCCTATGTCGTTGAGCTGCTCGGTGGCTGGATCGGCGTACTTGCGAAACTGGATCTCCGGAACCGGCAGCAGGCCGGCCAGGGCCATACCCAAAGCGCGCCCTATGATGCCCTCTTCATTGAGGGAAGTATCGAAAACGCGCGCCGGACCGAATTCCCGCTGAAGATCCAAGGTGACGCCGTGCACGCCCCCCTTTAGGCCCACATCCTCGCCGAAAACGAGCATTCGGGGATTGCGGGATAGTTCCGAGCGCAACGTGCGCCGGATCGCCTCCCCCATGTTGATCCGCGTTCGATCCGAGGGCCGCGGCTCCGGCTCTGTGGGTTCCGGACGCCAACCTTCCGGAAGCAGCCCCCCCACCTGCTGCGGATGCGCCGGTTCATGGTATACGAACCGGGTCACCGTCTGAGGATCCGGCTCCGGCGTCCGCAGGGCCTCTGCAAGCGCCTGCCGCACCCGGCGCTCGGCGGCCTCTTCCTCCTCCGCCCAGTGCGCCTCGTCCCATCCCGCCGTGCGCGCCATCCATTGCCGCAACCTGCGCAGTGGGTCTCGGGCCTCTTCTTGGGCTCGTTCTTCGGGGGATTTGTAGGCTTGGTTATCCGTAACGGAATGCCCGCACAGGCGCGGTACGGAAAAGCGCGCCAATACCGGGCCTTCGCCCTCCCGCAACAGGCCCACGGCCTCCTGGATCGTCTGAGCGGCCTCCTGAGGATCTGTGCCGTCGGCGTCGAAAACCTTTAGCTGAGGAAAGGCCCGTAGGGCTTGGGCGATGTTACCTCCGGGGATTTGCAGCGCGGCGGGCACGGAGATGCCGTAGCCGTTGTCCTCGATGAAAAATAACATGGGCAACCGAAGCGTGGTGGCGATCGTCAGCGCGGCCCAGAACCCGCCTGTGGCGCAGGCCGCATCTCCGGCCAAGGCGGCCGCTATGGCCCCGTTCCAGTCGGCGTGCCCCAGCACCTCGGTCCGGTACCGAATGGCCTGTGCCCATCCCACAGCCGGGGTGAACTGAGCGCCCACGTCGCCGCTCATGGGCAGGACCGTTACTCCGAGCCTAGGAGGCATGTTGAAGACCACCCCGATGTCGCGGCCCTCAGAGGGGCTTTGGGACCTGCCCATCGTGGCCCGCAGCGCCTCAACTGGCGTCAGCCCGACGGAGAGCATAAAGGGGCGCGAGCGGTAATAGACGGCCGCCCCGTCGTGGGGATGGCGCAAGGCCAAGCCCAGGAGGATCTGCACCAGCTCATGGCCTCGGGCCGAGAACTGATACGTCACCAGGCGCTGGGGCACGAGCTCCTGCTCCTCGATTCGATCCAGAGCCCGAGAGAGCAGAAATAACCGCGCCACTTCCTCCCAGCGGATCCCTTGCGACCATGCTGTGGCCGCAAGCCCGGCTTGTTCGGCTTTCATGAGCGGTTCCGCCTGCTTGACGCAGGGCAAGCTACAACGGACTCTGCTTGGGCGGCAAGATGGGGGGCAAGTCCGATAGAGCCCACCGGGCGGCCTCCAGCCAATCAGGCTCTGGGCCCAAGGCAAACACGCGATCCCGCGTTCCATGAAGCGCTATCCAGCGCAACAGCAGCCGCCGCTCACGAATGCGCCACCAACGGGGCGCGCGCTTAACCCCAGGGGGCCATTCCACGACGGCTTCGGCCCACCATCGAGCCAGGGCCTCGGCCAGGATCGACGGGGAGATCGAGGCCGGAAAATCGCGCACGCCCATCCAGGATCCGCCGCGCACCAGCCACAGCCGCACTGAGCGACCCGCGTGCTCGCGTCCTAACGTATTGCCCGACTCCAGGGAAGCGGGCCCTTCGGGCATCCAACCGAGCACGCGGCGTAGTTCGCTCCATAGCTCCCGCCACGCGATGGCCTCTTCGAAATCCTCTTCTTCTGCTGCCCGTAGCATGCGGACCCGCACCGCCTCCAAGATGCCATTGGAAGCTTGAGATAAAAAACGCCGTGCGACCGCCCAGCGCTTCTCTTCAGGCAAGCCTGAGATGTGCTCCCGAACCAGGTCGACTACCCGAGCGGCCCAATCTCGACGTCGAAAGGGCCCATAGTAGTGGCCCGAATCCTCTGGGTCGACGTCAAAAGTCCAGTGCACCGCAAACCGCTCACCAGGAGGAGCTAGGCGAACGAAAAACCCGCGCGCAGGACGCGCACCCTGTCGGTTGAAGGGCGGTCGATATCGTGCGATCTCCCAAGCCTCCATAAGCAGGGCCTCCAGCTCGCAGCGCGCCTCCTGCCACTCAATGGCGCTTACACGTTTTATGAGGCCCTGCAGGTGTACGGGCTTGCTGTCCAAGGCCGTGAAGTGGCTTTGCACCCGCTTGCGTAGGCATGCGGCTTTGCCCACATAGAGTAGCTGCCCGTCTGAACCGTAGAAACGGTATATGCCAGGGGTCTTGGGCACCTGGCGCAGCACGGGCTCCAGCGCGCGCAAACTAGGGACCTGCGTGCGCAGGTACTTGCTCGCGTACTGCCAGGAGAGCAGCTCCGCAAGCGAGCGCAACCCCTCTTGCTGGGCAGCCTGATGCGCGAGAAAATCCAGAATCTGTTTGGTCAGCTCTACATCGGGCATGGCCCGGTGCCGCAGACGAGGTTCTAGGCCCAAATACTTCGCCAAAGCGTCCAGCGAGCGGCTCGGAAGGCCCGGGAGCAGCCGACGCGCTAGCCGCAGGGTGCACAGGGTCGGCCCAGGCTTCCATGCAACCCCCAGCCGACGCAGCTCGGCCTGCAAAAGGCGCACATCGAAGCGGACGTTATGGCCCACCAGCACGGCCCCCTCAAGTAAAGGATGCAACTTTGGCCATAGGTCCTGAAAACGCGGAGCCCGCCAAAGCTCGGCTGGCCGGATGCCCGTAAGGGCCGCAATGTGAGGGGGTAACCACGTCTCAGGGTTGAGGAGGCTCGCGAAGCGCTCTTGCCTCCCCTCCGGATCTATGCGCCAGAGGGCGAGCTCGATGATCCGGTCGCGTTCGACTCGGACACCCGTGCTTTCGCAATCCAGAATCACCACGGGCCGATTCCAGAAACGCTGCGGCTCATAGAGCGAAGCTAGCTCCGGTTCGGTTCGTTGCTCAAAGCGCCTCATAAGGATTACCTTCGCCGCACACACTTAGAAGCCGACCCATGCGGGCTTTTCTTGAGGCCTTCATTCCCCTCTTCGTCGCCTTGAACACGCTAGGCGTGCTTCCGATATATCTGGGTCTGACCGAGGGGCTCTCACCGACCGAGCGTAGACGCCTTGTGTACCAGGCGCTCTCGGCCGCTTTTGGGCTTGCGCTGCTGATTCTATTTGCCGGCCAATTCGTCTTCCGCTTTCTAGGCATTACGCTTCATGATCTGCGCGTGGCGGGCGGGCTTATCCTGTTGGTGCTGGGGATCTACGACGTTTTGTTTTCCGTCGAGGAGCGCCGCCGTCGGGACGCCTCCGCTGGGGTGGTGCCCATTGGTATCCCGCTTACCGTAGGGCCGGCGGCGATTACAACGATCCTAGTGCTCGTCTCCCAGTACGGCTACCTCATCACGCTTCTGGCTTTGGTGGCCAACCTTGTGCTGTCCGGATTGATTTTGCTCTTCGGCGGACACATCCGACGCGTTACGGGAGAAGCCGGCGCCAAGGCCTTTGGCAAGATCGCAAGCCTGTTTCTTTCGGCCATCGCCGTGTCCATGATCCGTAGTGGGATCACGGGTATGTTGCGGCCGGCTCCTTAAACGCCCAGGCCCGGCGGAGCTGCTCCAGGATGCGCAGCCGCACGGGCTCTGCGTAGCGCGCTAAGGACTCCTTGAGGTAAAATCGCCCCGCGTAAACGGCCGGATCCACCTCCGGATGTCCAACCTTCCGCCAGCGGAAAAAATACAACCTGCGGCCTTCGGCTATGCCCTGACGCATGTATTTGGTAAGAGGATAGGCCTCGGGTAGGGTCTCCGCGTACAGACCTTCTGCAGCAGGAGCGAACACGGCGGAGCTGGGCAGGACCTCCAGCAGGTGGTCGCGAAATTCCACCGTATCCGTCACCACCCAGAGCTCGCCTTCCGGTGATAGCCGGTTGGCCAGCAGCTGCACCATCTCGGGCTGTAAGAGGCGGTGTTTGTGATGGCGCTTTTTGAACCAGGGATCGGGGCAGTTGAAATAGACCGTCTCTACCGTTTGCGGGGCGAACCCTATGAGCAGAAACAAGCGCGCGTCCCCGTGCAAAAGCCGCACATGTTCAAGGGCGTGCGCCGATAGCCTCTTATCGGCCTTGTGCACGCTGATGCGCGAAATTTCGATTCCGACCCAGTTGCGATCCGGGTGGCGAGCGGTCATGGCCGCTAGGAACTCCCCGTTTCCGAAGCCGATCTCCACACGCAGAGGCGCCACGCGTCCGAACCACCGCTCCCATGGAAAAGGGACTTCGGCGTGGGTCCAGTCCGGCGTGTAGGGGAGTCCAACTTCGGGTTCTACGAGGTGAGCCATGGGGCCTTTCAGACGGTTCTATGGATGCGGATCCCGTATTGCTTAAGCTTCTTCCAGAGCGTGTTGCGTCCGATCCCCAAATGCCGGGCGGCCTGCGATTGGTTGTATGCGTAACGACGCAACGTCTCCAAGATGTACCAGCGTTCCAGTTCCGCAAGCGTCCACTCTGGGCAGATCTGCCCCCAGCTCACAGCCTGACCGTCATGGGCAGCTTCCGCAGCCATAGGAGGAGCCGGCTGCTCTCTCCGGGCCCACTCCGGCAGATCCTCTGGCCCGATCACGTCGTCATGCGACAGAATCACGCAGCGTTCGATCGTGTTCTCCAGCTCCCGCACGTTGCCCGGCCAATCATAACGCAGCAGGGCCTCCATGGCCTCCGGCGTGATCTCCTTGACCGGGTGTCGGAGCTCTTCGGAAAACTTGGCCAGGAAATGCTTGACCAGGGGCGGGATGTCCTCCTTGCGCTCCCGCAAAGGCGGAATACGGATCGGAATCACGTTGAGCCGGTAGTACAGATCCTCGCGGAACCGACCCTGTTCTACGAGCCGACCCAGATCGCGGTTCGTGGCCGCGATCACGCGCACATCTACCCGGCGCAGCTGCACATCGCCCACACGGCGGATTTCCCCCTCCTGCAGCACGCGCAGAAGCTTCACCTGCACAGACAGGGGCATCTCCCCGATCTCATCCAAAAACAGCGTGCCGCCGTTGGCCTCCTCAATCAGCCCGGGTTTGTCGGAGACAGCCCCGGTAAAGGCGCCCTTTTTGTAGCCGAAAAGCTCGCTTTCCAGAAGCGACTCCGGCAAGGCTCCGCAGTTGATCGCCACATAAGGACCTGCGGCGCGACGGCTGTGCTGATGAATGGCCTTGGCCAGCAGCTCCTTGCCTGTTCCGGATTCGCCCTCGATCAGGAGCGTAGCATTGGTAAGCGCCACGCGCTTGGCCTTCTTGATTACGGCCAGCATGGCCTCCGAATAGGCGATGATGTTCTCGAAGCTGAAGCGGTGCTGCACCTGCCGGCGCAGGTTCTGCACCTCTATCATGAGGCGGCGCTTTTCCAGGGCCTTCTCGATAATGAGCAGAAGCTCCTCATGCCGAATGGGCTTGACCAGATAATCGAAAGCGCCCAACCGCATGGCGTTGACGGCCGTGCCCACGGTGGCGTATTTCGTGATCACGATCACCTCCGGCGGGGTGGGCTGCCGGCGGGCGTATTCGAGCACCTCCAGCCCCCCTGTCTCCCCCATGCGCAGATCCGTGATCACCAAATCGTATCGGCCCGAGGCGATGTGCTCGATGGCGTCTTCACCTGTACCTACGGCTTCGACCCAAAAGCCCTGGTTCTCCAGAAACCGCTGTAGAGGCAGGCGCACCTGCGGGTCGTCTTCGGCGATGAGGATGTGCGCAGATGCGGGCATAGGACCCGTTCCTCAGCTTTGTTCCAGCTTGGAACAGGTGCAAACTTAGGGCATACGCCCCCAAAAGCAAAAATCGAGGCCCCTAGTAGCGGGCCGGTTTGCGGGCGGCCTCGACGGCCTGCCGGATAAAGGCGCGCAGATCGTCGTTGGCGCGCTTAAGGTCCTCGTCGCGCAGATACATCATGTGCCCGCTGGGGTAGCCCTTGAACACAAACCGGTCGCGCAGCTTGCCACTAGGGTCCAATTGCCACATCGTGTACTTGGCCGAGAAGTAGTCCGTGCCCCCATCGAAGTAGCCCACCTGGAAGAGCACCTGCAAATATGGGTTTTGGGCCATAGCGCGGCGGAGCTGTTCGCCGGTCTGATCCCCCTGTCGATTCCAAGGCTGCACAGGGCCGAAGATCCAATACTCCAAATCCGTGCGCACGCCGAGCTCTGCGCGCAGATATTGGTTGATGGCCGGCGTAAAAGCGTGATTCCAGGCCGACAGCGCGGGATCATGGTCAAACTGCTCGCCCGCCGCTTGTCGATCAAGCCCCCGATAGCGGGAATCCAACCGGCCTATGGTCAGCGCTTGATCGCGCAGCAGCTCCTTCCAGAAAACGTTTCGGGGAACGGCTAGGTTATAGGCGAGCACGACCGTCTCGGCAAGACCCGAGTAGCGGGCGACTTGACGGGCGACTTCACGCCGACGCTCCGGCTCAAGGAACCCGCCCCGGGCCAGGGCAGGCAAGTAAGTATCGATCGCAAAGGCCTCTACTTCGGCCAGGAGGGCCTCCAGGCTGCGGCTCTGCAGATCCGGACTCAAACGCCGATGATAGTACGCAGCGGCCGCGTAATAAGGGAGCAGCAGCGCCTGCCCAACGGGGCCGTCTCGGGGGATGCCCAGCCCGGTTGGAGAGACCAGGATGACGCCATTCAGATACATCCAGTGCCGCTCTTGAAGGACGCCGGCCAGGCCCGAGACGCGCGTGGTGCCGTAGCTTTCCCCGATCAGGAACTTGGGCGAAGCCCATCGGCCGTTTCGGCTGACCCAGTGTGCGATCCAATCCGCCAGATAGGCCACGTCCTCGTTGACCCCGAAAAACTGGCGCAGGTTCACCGTATCGGACAGCGCCCGCGAAAAGCCCGTGTTAACGGGGTCCACGTACAGGATGTCGGCCACGTCCAGGATCGCGTGCGGATTGTCCTCTATGCCGTAGGGTTGCACGGGGAAACCTTCGGAGTCAATCCGCACCCGGCGCGGGCCCGTATAGCCGATATGCATCCAGACGGAGGCCGAACCCGGCCCGCCGTTAAAGGAGATCAGAAGCGGCCGTTCAGCCCGATTGGGCACATCCGTGCGCTCATAATAGACGTAGAACACATAGGCGATCGGCCGGCCGGCCCGGTTCCAGACGGGCTGCGTGCCGGCCACCGCGCGGTACGGGATGCGCTGACCTTGGATGAGGGCGGTGCGCTGCTGAACAATCAGGGTATCCGGCGAAAGACGGCGCTGGGCCTGCGTCGGAACCGATGCGGACAGAAGCCCAAGAAGCACAAAGCCGAAAGCTCCTACGCGCAACATAGGACGGAACCCCCTTGCTGTGAGGCGATGGAAAATAGACCCCCGCTAGCCTCCGAACAACGCCATGAGGGGTTTGTTACCAGATCTTTGCAGCCTCCAGGATCGTATCTCGCAGAAATCGGGGATCCGGCTCGGGATAGTCCGTTCTGTAGTGCAGGCCTCGGCTCTCACGGCGCCATAAGGCCGCTCGGATGATAAGATAAGCCGTCTGCGTCAGGTTGCGCAGCTCTAGCAGGGCAACCGAGGGTCGGGCGCTTCCGGATAGAGCCTCCAGCTCTTTTAGCAGCCGCCGCACACGGCGCCGTGCGCGCTCCAGCCGCTTCGGGCTGCGCACAAGGCCCACGCATTCGCTCATCGTTTGGCGCAGCCGTTCGCGACGCTCTACAAGAGGCAAGCCCTGCTCGGGCTCCGCGCCGACGGGGCCCTCCCAGTCCGGGACCTGGCGCGGAAGCGCAAACATCCGCAACTCGGCCAGCGTGGCCTGAGCAGCGCGATGGGCGTAGACGAGCGCCTCCAGAAGCGCGTTGCTTGCCAATCGGTTGGCTCCATGTAGCCCGGTATGGGAGACCTCTCCGATCGCATACAGGCGCGGTAGCGTCGTGCGCCCCCAGAGGTCTACTACCACCCCGCCGCACACGTAATGGGCGGCCGGCACCACGGGAATCCACTGACGCGTTATGTCGATTCCGTAGCGCAGGCACGTCTGGTAGAGGTACGGAAAGCGCTCGCGAACCTCCGAGGCCGGCTTGTGTGTCACGTCCAGGTACACGCACGGCTGATTTCGGCGTTCGCGCTCAAGCTCGATGGCACGCGCCACTACATCCCGAGGGGCCAATTCGGCTCGCTCATCGTAGCGCAGCATGAAGCGCTCTCCATCAGCCGTACGCAAATAAGCCCCATAGCCGCGCAGCGCCTCGGACAATAGAAACCCATCCGCTTCGGGATGATACAGCGTCGTGGGGTGAAACTGGATGAACTCCAAGTTGGCCAGGCGGGCCCCGGCCCGGTAGGCCATTGCCAATCCGTCTCCGGTGGCGACCGGCGGGTTGCTGGTGTATAAGTATACGCGCCCCGCGCCACCGGTGGCCAGCACTGTGAGGCGGGCCAGAAACGCATGCACTCGACCCGTGCTGGACTCCAGCACATAGGCCCCGTAGCAGGCGCCTTGTCCGGACTCAGCTCGGGTGATGAGCTCCACGGCCATATGATGATCAAAGAGGTGGACGTTCGGATGCGCCCGAGCCCGCTCCAAGAGCACCTCCTGAAGAGCCCGTCCGGTCTGGTCGCGCACGTGCACGATGCGCGGATGCGAATGCCCGCCCTCCTGATGCAGGTCCAGGTCGCCGTCTCGGCGTGTAAAGGGCACCCCCCATTCGAGAAGCTCCCGGATGCGCTCCGGACCCTCGCGCACGACCATCTCAACCACCTCTGGCCGGCATAGGCCGGCCCCCGCCCGAAGCGTGTCTTGCACGTGAGCGGCAAACGAGTCGGCCGGATCCCAGACGACGGCTATTCCGCCCTGCGCGTAATGCGTGCTCGATTCGGCCGACTCTTTGGTGACGACGGCTACGCTGGCGCGATCGGCCACCTTGAGCGCATAGCTCAGGCCTCCGATACCGCTGCCCACTACAAGCACATCGAAGCGGTTCATGCTAACGTCGCCCTTGGCGTGCGAGCGCCCGCGCGGCCCGATCGGCCAGCCGAATAGGATACGGCAGCCGATGCCCATCCAGCAGCGCAAGCACCAGGCGGAGCGCGGCTTCGGGGCCGATGCGGTGTCCGGGCGATACGTAAACGAGCCGGCCCCGATGGCGGGTGCGCAGGGCATAGCCCAACAGGCGCCCCTTGGCCCAAAGAGGCCTAAAACGGAGAGCCTCCTCCGGAACCGGCTCATGCCAGCCCCAAAGGCGCGATTTGGCCACCCCGATTGTAGGTCGATCCAACCACAAGCCCAGATGCGCGGCCAGCCCCATTTGACGGGGATGCGCAATACCCTGCCCATCGCAAAGAATGAGCTCAGGCTCCGGTCCCCGGAGGCGCTCGAAGGCCTCTAGCAGCAGGGGAAGCTCTCGGAAGCTCAGCAACCCCGGCACATACGGAAAGCGCACCTCCCCTTGCGCCCAGGCGCTGGCCATCTGTTGGCCTGTAAGGAGGTCAAATAGCAGCGCCACCGCATAGGCGCGCCCCCGGCCATAGGCCACGTCGCATCCGAGCACGTAGCGCACCGGGCCCGGATCGCCTTCGGGCCGCACCCGCTTAGCTAGGCGACGCTGCCAGCGCAGCGCTTCCTCTGCGTCCTCGGGCCAGGGATGTAAGGGCGCCAGTGACATGCCTAGCCGGATCCCTGAGCGCCGGCCGCCTCGCGAGCCTCCTGGAGCAGATAAGCCCGAATAAAGGGGTCGACCTCCCCGTCCATGACGGCCTCTACGTTGCTCGTCTCGTAGCCGGTGCGGTGGTCCTTAACGAGCGTATAGGGCATGAATACGTAGGAGCGGATCTGGCTGCCCCACTCGATCTTCTTTTTAGTGCTTTCGAGCTTAGCGCGCTCTTGTTCGCGCCACTGGCGCTCCAGTTGATAGATCCGGCTTCGCAGCATCCGCATGGCCTTTTCGCGGTTCTGATGCTGGGAGCGCTCCTGTTGGCATTCGACTACGATCCGCTCAAAGCCGCCATCCGGGCGGGGGTGCAGATAGATGAGCCGAACGGCCGTCTCGACCTTGTTGACGTTCTGCCCGCCTTTGCCGCTGGAGCGATACGTTTCCAGCTCCAGGCGGGCCGGATCGATCTCGACCTGAATCGTCTCGTCGACTTCTGGATAGACGAAAACGGAGGCGAAGGAGGTGTGCCGACGGCCGCTTGCGTCGAAGGGTGAGACGCGCACCAGCCGATGCACGCCGGATTCGGCCTTGAGAAATCCGTAGGCGTACGGGCCTACGACCTCCAGCGTGGCGCTTTTGATCCCCGCCACTTCGCCCTCTTGGTAATCGACTATGTGCGCCTCGTAGCCCCGCCGCTCAGCCCAGCGCGTGTACATGCGCAGCAGCATCTCCGCCCAGTCTTGCGACTCCGTGCCCCCCGCGCCGGGATGAATCGTCAGGATGGCGTTGCGCCGGTCGTCTTCGTCTCGCAGCATCTGGCGGAGTTCCAGCTCCTCGACGGCCCGTTCCAGCCGGCGCGCCTCGGCCTCCAGCTCGGCCTCTACGGTCTCAGCGCCCACTTCTTGGGCCAGCTCCAGCAGCGTCTCCAGATCGCGCCCTTGCCGATATAGGGCCTCCCAAGCCTCCAGCCAGCTTTTTTCGTCTTTGATCTGCTTCATGACGGCCTGGGCGCGCCGAGGATCCTGCCAAAAGTCCGGCTCTTGAGTCTGCGCCTCCAGGCCCAGAAGGCGCTCCCGACGGCGCTCGATGTCAAAGATACCCCCGGAGGGCTTCTACCCTCTGCAACAGCTCGCGTACGGCTTCCTGAGAGATCGCCATAATGATGTCCCACTGCGTCTTCGAAGGGCAAAGATACGCACACTATGGCAAGCGCACCCGATCGGGCACGATCCAGGCCGAAGGATAGCGAGTGCGGACTTCGCTTAAGGCGCGCTGGGCTGCGCTGCGCGAAAGAAAATCGCCCACGTGCACGCGGTAGTACGGGGCTTGAAAGACCACATAGACGGGGTAGGGCAGCTGCTGCAGCGCCTCGATGCGCTTCTGTTCGGCTTCAAAGCGGTTGGCGCTCGAGAAGATCTGAATCCGATAGCCATCCCGATACACCGGGCGCACCGTGCGAGCGGGCGCCGGAGGCGGCTCCGGTCGCGGAGTGCCGCTGGGAGCGCGGCGAACCGGAGCGCGACCGGGTCGATTCACGTCCTCCAGTTCAGCGGGAAGATCATGCGACACGGGCCCTGCTCGGAGCGAATCCCAGGACTCCCGATACGGGGTGGGATCAAAGGTCTCCAAGGCGCGCAGGCGGACCGATTCAGCCTCTTGCGGCTTCCCCACAGGCCGAGGGGCGGCACATCCCGCTAGTCCAACGCAAAACGCGGCCGCTAGGTGAAGTCCGGTGCATCGCGATAAAGCCGGCCCGTGCATCAGTACGCCTCTTTCCCTTCAAGTCCCTGAAGAATCTGCACCGAGGCGCTGGTTCCGATCCGATCGGCCCCTGAGCGGATCAGGGCCTCGGCTTGTTGCCAGGTGCGCACCCCTCCAGAAGCCTTCACGCCCATTTGAGGCCCCACGACGCGGCGCATCAAGGCCACGTCCTCTGGGGTCGCACCCCCGGAAGCCCAACCGGTAGAGGTCTTAACGAAATCAGCCCCCGCGTTGCGGGCCAGCAGGCATGCGGTCACCTTCTCCTCATCCGTGAGCAGGGCCGTCTCGATGATCACTTTCAGGAGCGCTCCCTCAGCATGCGCGGCCTCAACGACGGCCCGTATGTCGGCCTCTACCTCCTCATAGGCTCCGGACTTAAGCAGGCCGACGTTCTGGACCATGTCCAACTCCGCCGCGCCGTCCTCGATGGCCTGCAGGGCCTCCCGCACTTTGACCGAGGTCCGGTTGGCGCCCAGGGGGAACCCCACCACGGTGCAGACCTTCACCGAGCTGCCGGCTAGCTCCTCGGCCGCCAGGGCCACGTAGCAGGGGTTTACGCAGACCGAGGCGAAGCCGTACAGTCGGGCCTCGGCGCAAAGCCGCCGGATGTGCTCCCGGGTGGCCTCCGGCTTAAGCAGGGTATGATCGATCATGCGGGCAAGCCGCATCAGGACTTCTGCTCGCTCTGGGGCGCTTGTTGGCTCCATGAGGCTAGTTCTCCGAAAGATCTTCAAGCCGGCGCCTTCGGCCCCGTGACGACGCCCGCCGCCTATAAACTGGCCTGGACAGAACGTGAGGCGCGCTGAAAGCGGAGGTCCGCTTGTAAGAATAGCCCGGACGGCGCCAAATGCGCAACGGCATTTGATCGAGCTCCGGAAGCCTGGCTATTTTCCGCCGCGGTCAGGAGCGATGTCCGCTCACCCCCCCATAGCGCCCGATCGACTTCTGGAGGCGGCCGAGCTCTGGGGTACGCCTTTGTACGTATACGATGAGGCCACGATCCGCGCCCGATGTCGGCAGCTGCGCGAGGTCTTCTCGGCCCTGCCCCATCGGCTGCTATATGCGCTCAAGGCTAACTACAATCCGCATCTGCTGCGCATCATCCGCCGGGAGGGCTTCGGCTTTGACGCCGTCTCCCTGGGAGAGGTGGAGCTTCTGCAGCGGGCCTTGGGGGTGGGTCCGGAGGAGGTGTTGTTTACCCCGAATATGCTCTCCGATGCCGAAATGCAGGAGGCCGTGGCGCGGGGCCTTCTGTTGAACATCGGCGAGCTAAGCCGCCTGGAGCGCTTTGCGGCCCGGTATCCGGGCCGCTCGGTCGCCCTGCGCATCAACCCCGCACGCGGAGCCGGCCATCACGCATATGTGGTCACAGCCGGAGAAAACGCCAAGTTCGGCATCCCGCTTGAGGACCTGCCTCAGGCTCAGGAGATCGCCCAAGCCGGCGGGCTGCGCATCGTAGGGCTGCATCAACATATTGGCTCCGGAATCCCCGATCTGCGCGCCTTCGGGGAGGCCATGCGGATCTTGCTGGAGCTCGCCCCGCATTTCCCGGATCTGCAGTGGCTCGACTTTGGCGGGGGGCTGCCCATCCCCTACCGACCCGATGAGCGGCCGCTGGATTGGGCCGAAGCCGAGCGCCACCTCATAGGCCCCTTAAAGGAGTTCCTCGCCCGCTCGGGACGCCCCCTGCGTTTTTATTTCGAGCCGGGCCGTTACGTGGTGGCCGAGGCGGGTTTGCTGTTGGTGCGCGTAACGGCACTTAAGCGCGTAGGAAAGCGCCGATACGTGGGCACGGATAGCGGCTTTCATCATCTCATCCGGCCTGTGCTCTACGGCAGCTATCATCATATCGTAAACCTCTCCAACCCCGAGGGGCCCCTGAACGTCTACACGGTGACGGGCAACCTGTGCGAATCGGGCGACGTTTTCGCGCACGATCGGCCGATGCCCGAGGTCCGCATCGGAGACGTTTTGGCGATCCTCGACGCGGGAGCCTACGGGCTATCGATGGCCTCCACGTACAATTTGCGCGAGTTCCCGGCTGAGGTGCTCTTCACCGCTGAGGGCCGGTTCCGATGCATTCGCCCCCGCCCCAGTCGAGAGGCGCTCGTAGCGGCCATCTTGCGCGATACGGCCTTCAAACCGGAGGGCTGCGATGCTGCCGAGCTGGAGCCCTGAGCAGGTAAGCGCCCTCTGGGATCTTGTGCTGGCGCTGCTGCTGGGTGCGCTCATGGGTATAGAGCGGGAGTTTTCCATGCTGCGGCATCAGGGGCGCACGATAGCCTCTTTATGGCCAGCTGGACTTCGGACGTTTATGCTCTTAAGCCTTATGGGCGCGCTGGCGGTCCTGTTGAACCGATCGCTTCCGGGCAGCTACGGGATCGTTTTGGGCGCCGTGGCCCTGTTGACGGCTGCCGGCTACGTAATGGCCTCCCGAAGGGGCCAAGAGGCCGATGCAGACGTGGGGGCCACAACCGAGGCGGCCATGCTGGCCGCCTTTCTCATCGGCTCGCTTGTGGGTTTGGGGTTGCGCGGCGTGGCCGTATCGGCCGCCGTGCTTGTGACCGCGGTGCTGGCCATCAAAAGACCGGCCCAGCACATAGCCGGGTCACTTGAAGAGGTGGACCTGATCGCCGGGCTGCGCTTTGCCGTCGTGGCCTTGGTCGTGTTGCCGGTGCTGCCCGATCGATCTTACGGGCCCTTTGGCGTGCTCAACCCGCAGCAGATCGGGCTTATGGCGGTGCTTATCGCGGGGATAGGGTTTGCTGGATATGTGCTGGTGCGGACAATCGGTCCGGAGCGCGGCCTGGGTCTGAGCGGACTTCTGGGGGGGCTGGTCTCGAGCACGGCCGTCACGTTGGCCTTCACCCACCGCAGCCGAGAACAGCCCGAGCTAGCCCACGCGCTGGCTTTGGGTATAGGCCTGGCCTGCTCGATTCTTTTCGTTCGCCTGCTTGTCGTCATAGGGGTTGTTTACGCGCCCCTGCTTAGAGCGATGGCCCCGGCTCTGCTCAGCCTGTTTGCCGTGGGTATGCTGGTCGGCCTGGGCCCGGTCCTTCGTGCGCGACGCCGAGCCCGGCAGGAGGCCCAAGCCGCAACCCCGTTGACCGTGCGCAACCCGGCTCGGCTGTGGCCGGCGTTTCAGTTCGCCCTGCTTTACGCTGCCGTGCTCGTGCTCACCAAGGCCGCGCAGACCTACTACGGTGATCAGGGCCTGCTGCTTGCGAGCGTGCTGAGCGGGATCGCGGACTTGGACGCCATCACGCTAAGCGTAACCAACCTGTTCCGCACCGGCTCTATCTCGGCTGAAACCGCCCGCACAGCGATTATCATCGCCGCCGTGACCAACACGCTCGCTAAGCTAGCCCTGGTGTTGGCTTTGGGCTCCGTGAGTTTAAAGCGCCAGACAGCGCCTATTTTGGGCGCTATCGCGGCCCTGGGCCTCCTGCTGAGCTGGGCCTTTTAGGCTCGGGGCGCGCGCGATAGGTTCTTCCTTGCGGCGCGGCTATGTCTCTAGCTTGAGGTCCCGCCTGAGCGTCTCATCGCGCGAGGGGCGCCAGATGTACTGGTCCAGAAAGTAGTGATGCATGGGAAAACCGATTAAAAAGGCGAGCACCAGTTCCCGGGTGCTGAAGGCCCCGAAGAGCGCATGCTGGCTAGTGAGCACAAGCGGGCCGCAGCCCGGATGCACCTCAAGAGCGCACCCCAGCAGGCGGAACACGGCCGCCATGGCGATTCCGCAGGCCATGTAGGTGAGGAAGCTCCGACTGATCTTGGCGGCCAGCCCGAAGCGCTTGGGGTCCACGCCGGGTCGGTGGTAGCGATTGCGGTGATGAAACCACACGATCGCGTGATACTGGATGTCGTGATAGATCGTTACAAAGGCGCTAAAGGCCAGCAGCGGGGCCGTCAAGGCCACGGAGCTAAAGCCGATGTAGCTATAGAGCGGGATCAGGGCGAGCAGAAAAAGCAGCTTGGGCCCGTTTAGGGGCAGTCCGGCGCGCCAACGCTGCAGCTGCCGCAACAAGAAAGCCGCGATCACGGTCAGCCACGCGGCCCAAGCGACGGCCACGACGAAGTGCTCCCAGTGTAGGGCGCGCCAATAATCCAGCTCCCACAGCGCGCTCAGACGGCCCTCGAGCCCTGAACCTGACAGGGCCGGATATTCCGGAAAACGCTCCGGAAGTCCAAGCGCAGCCCTGGCCTGCGGGTGCCGAATGGCGAAGGCGACAAACGGGGCAAGCAGCCCCCCATAGAGCAGCGCCTGATCGATGCGCAGATCCGTTAGACCTGTCTCCCCGTTCTTGCGTCGGTACAGGCTCAGGATTCCGTAATGCTGCCGGACCACATGCCAGTAGGCCCAAAGGTTGAAAAACACCAAAAAGGCGAGAAAGGGTATCCGATAACCCTCCCAGCCCAACCGGTAGCCCACATAGGAAAGGCCTAATACGGCGGGGCCTACCAGGAACCACAGCAGGCTACCCAACAGGAGGGCCTTGCGGCGCTGCCATTCCTCTTTGTCGAAGTACGTCCGAGAATACGTGCCGAAAAAGTGGGGGCTGTCCAGTAGGAGCACCCAGAGGAACCATACCGTGATCATGTCTAAATGCAGGCCGGCATGCAGGTACAACAGCCCATATCCGGCCAGCGCTCCCCCTATAAACCAGAGCAGATCGGCTCGGGGGCTGACGATCCACTGCGCGGTAAAGCGCTCTTGCCAGCGTGCTAGAGCCAATGCCTTGGTCCAAGCCATCGGCGCACCTCCGGTTCCCGCTAGACGCGATCTTATGATAGACCGCAGCTTCTAGAAAAGCAAGGTTTCTATGTCCGACGCGAGGCCATATCTTCCCGTTCGCCAGATATGAAGAGCCGGCTAAAACTGCTGGATCGATACCTGGGCCGTCAGCTCCTGGCTGTGTACTGGTTCTTGATGGGGGCTTTCGTGGCGGTCTTTGTGCTTTTGGACTTTGTCGAGCACATGGATGATTTCTACGATCGGGCCATCCCGTGGCGGGTCGTTTTGGGTCAGTACTACGCCGCCTATCTCCCGGAGATGATCAAGCTTGTCAGCCCTGCTGCGGTCTTCGTAGCCACGCTCTTTGTGAGCAGCCGCCTGGCTCAGCGCTCCGAGCTGATCGCCTTTCGCGCCGCGGGGGTGAGCCCGGGCCGCATGCTGCGGCCGTATGCGGTCTTGGGCCTGAGCGTTGTGCTCTTCATGGAGTTCTTCAACGGATGGGTCGTGCCCCGGGCCAATCGTACCCGCATCGCCTTCGAGAACCGTTACTTCATGCGCGAAGGCCGCCTGATAGAGGCCAGCAACGTCTTTCGTCAGAACGGCCCCACGAGTTTTCTGGGCATCGGGTATTTCGACCGGCAGGAGCGGATCGGCTATAGCGTCGTGCTGCAGGAGTTCGATCGGCCGTTTGGCGCTCTGGTGCGCCGCATCGACGCCGCCCGCATGCACTGGGTCGACTCGCTGCGGCGCTGGCGTTTTGAAGAGGTCTACGAGCAGCGCTTCCTCCCGGAGGGCGTCGTACTCCACGAACGCCGCAGCTGGGATACCACGCTGGCGCTCTCCCCACGGGATCTGGCGCGCGACGAACGCGACGTGGAACAGATGACGATTTCCGAGGCCCGCTCATATCTGGAGCTTCTGGAGCGCACCGGAGCTAGCCACATCGATCGGCCGCGCGTGGACTACTACGCTAAATTCGCCTATCCGATCGCAAACTTTGTCGTGATCCTGCTGGGCTTTCCCCTGGCCTCCGTGCGCAGACGAGGCGGCATGGCCCTGGCCTTAACGGCCGGACTGCTGCTGAGTTTCGCCTACATGGGCCTGATTAAGCTTTTTGAGCCGTTCGGATACGAGGGGGAGCTACATCCGCTGCTTGTGGTCTGGGCGCCCCACTTCTGCTTCGCGCTGCTCGGGCTGGGGCTCCTGTGGCGCTATCGGTAGGCCTACCAGCCTCGTTGGGCCATGCGGTGTAGGATGAGCGCCGAGAGCTGATGCATCCGATGTGGGTTGCGCCGATGCGGGGCGGGCAAAATGGCGATCAGGCGGGCGGCTTGTTCACGGCTCACACGGGCAGCCGAGATACCGTAGTAGCGGCGCGCCCCTTGCTCGACCCCAAATAGCCCATCGCCCATCTCGACGATGTTCAGATATAGCTCCAGGATCCGGTTCTTAGAAAGGAACACCTCCAGGGTCGGAGCCAAAAGGAGCTCCAACGCCTTGCGCACGTAGCTGCGATCCGGCCACAGATAGAGGTTTTTGACCAGCTGCTGCGTGATCGTGCTGCCCCCCCGCACGATCCGACCCCGGCGCACGTTGCGCTCATAGGCCTCCCGCAGCGCCTCCCAGTCGATGCCCCAATGTGCGTAGAAACGGCCGTCTTCACCGGCTATGGCGGCCCGGGGCAGGTGCCGGGACATGGCCGAAAGCGGCAGAAACGTATACCGGATCCGGTAGTCCGTTCGGCCCTTCAGCCGGGCCTCGCAGCGGCGCTGCGCCATAAGGGCGGTCTCGGCCGGCTCCAAGACCGTAAGAGAGGCCATGCCAGATAGCACAATCAAGGGCGTTCCGAGCGCGAGCAAACCTAACGCGCGGCGCCACAGACGCCCCCATACCGGGGTCATATGTTATTCGATGTGTAGGATCTCGTACTCGATCGTGCCCGCCGGAGCTCGCACAACGGCCACTTCGCCCACGCGTTTGCCCAGCAGCTCCTTGCCGATGGGAGAGGTCACAGATAGTTTATTGGCTTTGAAATCCGCCTCCTCGGGCGAAACCAACGTAACCTCAAGCTCCTGCCCGTTTTGCCGGTTGCGGATGCGCACGCGGCTCAGGATGTAGACCCGATCTCTGGGTAGATCCGCCTCCTCGATGATGCGCGCGTTGGCCAGCGTTTCCTCCAGCTTGGCGATGCGCATCTCCAGGTGGCTCTGGGCCTCCTTGGCCGCGTCGTACTCAGAGTTCTCGCTCAGATCCCCATAGGAGCGCGCCTCCGCAATGCGCTGCGCGATCTCCTGACGCCCTTTGGTGCGCAGCTCCTGCAGCTCTTGTTTCAGTTTTTCGTAGCCTTCACGAGTCAAATATACCGGCTTGCTCATGGCCTTTGCGTGTTTCTCCATTGAAGTGGACAAATAAAAGCGCACCAGCCTGCCCTCGGCAGGGCTGGTGCTAGCTGTACGTGGACAAAATTACACCGGGAGGGGATGGCCAAACAAGAGCTGATTTAGCCTGTCAAGCGAACAGATGCTTAATATAAGGCCATGAGCAGCGCGACGCGGGAGCGGTTGCTTAAAGCGGCCGAAGAGCTTTTTGGCGAATACGGCTTTGATGCCACCTCCGTGCGGGCGATCGGCGAGCGGGCTGGCGTTAACCCCGCTTTGGTGCACTACTATTTCGGATCCAAGGTGAACCTACTAGCCGCTCTGCTGGCTCAGCGCTCCACGGCGTTGCGCGCCACCTTATGGGCCGCCAGCAGAGCGGAGCCCATGGATCTCTGGGATCGGCTCCGGGTCGTGCTGGAGGCTTACATGCGGGCCTTCTACGATCATCATCTGCTGGTCCGGCTCGTGTTTCGGGAGCTCGCCTTACGCCAACGCCCCGAATTGACCGAAGCGTTGGTTCAGCTTATTGAACCCCTGCGAGAGCCTCTGTATGCGATCCTGAGCGAAGGCGTTCACAGGGGACGATTTCATCCCGTAGACCCGGACCTCGTCTGGCTTACCGTCATGGGCGCCTTGCTCATGCCCCTGGTCAACAGACCCATGGCCTCGGCTCTGTTTGGATGGGAGCCGGGTTCCCTTGAGCCGTATCCCGAGGCTTTTCGAGCGCGCTTGCACCGACACCTCTGGGATACGCTTAAGGCCATGCTGCATCCTCCGGGAGCTCGGGGTAGTCCATATGGCTGCTAGCAATCCCCTCTGATCAAGGTCTGAGCCTGGGGTACGTCACGGTAGGGAGGGTCGTAACGCCGCGGCACCCGCCCCGGTCCTTTTCCCCTGAAAGGGAGGATCAAGAGCATGTACGCCAGAGTGCGCAGCGGGGCCGTATACGGCATTGAAGCCGTGCCCGTGCAGGTAGAGGTGCACCTTGCGGCCGGGCAACCCGGCATGACTGTCGTGGGGCTTCCGGATAATGCAGTAAAGGAAAGCCGAGAACGGGTGCGGGCGGCGATCAAAAACAGCGGCTTTGGCTTTCCCAGGCGGCATGTGGTCATCAACCTGGCCCCTGCGGATCTGCGCAAGGAGGGCTCGGCTTTTGATCTGCCGGTTGCCGTGGGCATTCTGGCGGCTGACGGGCTTGTGCCGCCGGAGGTCTTAGCGGATCACGTGCTCCTGGGGGAGCTTTCTCTGGATGGCGAGCTGCGGCCCGTTCGGGGGGTGCTGCCGGTAGCTGTTCTGGCGCGTCAAGGGTCTGGGCAACGGCTCATCGTTCCAGCCCAAAACGCGGCCGAGGCGGCCGTGGTTGAGGGCGTATCGGTCCTGGCCGCCCGGCACCTTCAGCAGGTGCTGGCCCATCTACGCGGAGAGCGCTTGCTGGAACCTGTGCACGTGGACGTACAGAGGCTTTTTCAAGAGGCGCAGCACGAAGGGCCCGACTTCGCCGACGTGCGGGGGCAGCACGCCGTCAAGCGAGCGCTGGAGATCGCCGCCGCTGGGGGGCATAACGTGCTCATGGTCGGCCCCCCGGGCTCGGGAAAAACCCTATTGGCCCAACGTCTGCCCACGATTTTACCCCCGCTTACGCTAGAGGAAGCCCTTGAGACCACCAAGATTCATTCGATTGCGGGCAAGCTGCCCGCCGGAACAGCGCTGATCGGCGTGCGGCCTTTTCGGGCCCCGCACCATACGATCTCGGACGCCGGGCTTGTCGGCGGAGGCTCTACGCCCATGCCAGGGGAGATATCGTTGGCGCACAACGGGGTGTTGTTCCTAGACGAGCTGCCGGAGTTCCCCCGCTCCGTGCTCGAGCTGCTCCGCCAGCCCTTAGAGGAGCGCAGGATCACCTTAAGCCGAGCTCGAACCGCCGTTACGTATCCGGCAAACTTCATGCTCGTGGCGGCGATGAACCCCTGTCCATGCGGGCATCTGGGCAATCCATATAAAGACTGCACCTGCACCCCAAGCCAGGTTCAACGCTACTTGGCCAAACTTTCGGGTCCGCTCCTGGACCGACTGGACATTCACATCGAGGTGAGCCCGGTGCCTTATAGCGATTTGGCCTCGCGGATCGATGGAGAGTCCTCGGCGGCCATCCGAGAGCGCGTCATGGCGGCGCGGCTCCGGCAACTGGAGCGCTTTCGGGACACGGCGGGGGTGTACGCCAACGCGCACATGGACACGCGTTTGGTACGCCGCTTCTGCCCGCTTACAGCCGAGGGCGAGGCGCTCATGAAACAAGCCATCGCCCGGCTCGGGCTCTCGGCGCGAGCGTATGATCGCATCCTCAAGGTGGCCCGCACGATCGCCGATTTGGACGGAGACGAAAGAATCCAGCCCGTCCACCTGGCCGAGGCCATCCAATACCGCAGCCTAGATCGGGACCGATACTTTCGATAGGCTCTAGGACTCAGGGGGCGGCACGGGAAGCTCTTCAGGAAGCAGCGCACGCCAGCGCTCACCCTCCTCCAGGAGCATTATGGCGATCCCGTCGCGCACCGGGTATTTGCGCGCACAATCCCAGCAGATCAGCCACGCATTGCGGTGGTAATATAGTCTTCCTCCCGTGTGGCGCGCACAGGCCGGACAGCGCAAAAGCTCGAGCAGCTCGGCGGGCAGCATAGCCCCTCTAATGGACCGAAACGGAGGCGGTAACGGCCGCCTGCACGATGCGCAGAAAGGCGGCGGCTTCTAGGCTCGCCCCCCCCACAAGCCCCCCGTCGATATCCGGCTGCCGAAACAGTTCAAGAGCGTTTTCGGGCCTCAGGCTGCCCCCATACAGGATGCGCAGGCCGCTTGCCGCCACATCCCCCCATCGGGCACGCGCCCAGGCTCGTATATGGGCGTGCATTTCTTGGGCCTCCTCTGGGGTGGCGTTTTGCCCGGTGCCGATAGCCCAGACGGGCTCATAAGCGATCACAAGCCTATCGAGGGCCTCATCGGATAGAGCCGCGAGCGCGCCTTCTAGTTGGCCCTCTACGACCGCCTGCGCCCGACCCGAGCGACGCTCCGCAAGCTCCTCGCCCACGCACAAAATGGGCCTCAGATCCGCCTGCAAAGCAGCGCGCACCTTACGGCCGATCTCCGAATCGGTTTCCCTAAAGTAGCGCCGCCGCTCCGAGTGGCCCACGATGACATATGCGCAGCCCACGCTGCGCAGCATGGGCGCGGAGACCTCACCCGTAAAGGCGCCTTGGGGTTCTGGGTGCACGTTCTGCGCCCCCAGTTGCACGGCGGAGCCCGCCAAGACGGGGCGAAGCGCTTCCAGAAACACAAACGGAGGACAGAGCACCACCTCCACTATGCTGGGGATCGCGCGCAGACCCTCTACGATGGCGGCGCCCAGTCGGAGGGCCTCCTCGCGCACGGTGTGCATCTTCCAGTTTGCCGCCACAAGAGGCGTGCGCATCAGGATCCCTCCAGAGCTTGGGCTACGGCGCGTTCCAGGTCCGGCCCGCGCAGGTTGCGCGCGATGATCTTGCCTTGCCGATCAAGCAAGAACGTAGCGGGGATCGCCTGTACGCGGTACTGCTGCACAAGCGCATGCCGCCAGCCAGAGCCATCGCCGATATGAACCCAGTCCAGCTGCTGCTCTCGTACGAAGCGCTTCCAAGCCCGCACGTCCTCGTCCAGAGATACGCCGATGATCACAAACCCCCTGTCCCGATACCGGCGCCAAAGGGCTTTGACGTTAGGAAGCTCCTCCAAACAGGGCTGACACCAGGTGGCCCAAAAGTCCAGGAGCACCACCTTACCGCGAAATTGGCGCAGCGACACGGATCGGCCCTCGATATCGGTGGCCGTAAAATCCGGCGCCTGAGCGCCCTCGGTCAGAAAATCCAGTTCATAGAGGATGTCCTGAGCTGTTTTAGCCCAACGCGTCTGGGGATAACGCTCCACAAGCCCGCGCAGCACGCCTCTGGCCGAGTCCAGCTGCCCCGCTCCGGCGTAAAGAGAGGCCAGATGGTATTCCACGGCGGCCTTGGAGGCGGTGTAGCGCGCTTTGGCCACGCGCTCGCGCAGGGACTTCCAGTAGGCGAGCGCCTCCCGAGGGGGTTTTCGCTCCGTTAGCACCAGGCGTACGTTTTCGAGCGCGGCCCCGTAGCTGGGGTGGTTCGGGTCGAGCTCTCGCCGGGCCACCTCCAGGAAGGAATCCGGCAGAGCCGGGTATAGCACCATGACGGCGTACAAGCGCGCATCCCGAGCGGCTTCCAGGCGCGCGTGCTCCTGGGCGAAGGAGAGGAAAGCCCGGCGCTGCGCGAGGGCTTCTTGTTTGAGCTCCATCCCGCCGGTCGTATCGGTCTGGGTCTTCTGGGATAGGCTTTGCTGGGCGAGCGCGACCAGCCCCATGAGCTGTTGCCAGGCCTCATTTTCGGGGGAGCCTACGGCGCGCACCGTAAACTCGGGCACACGGATTTCGAGCCGCACCGTTTCGTCGCGCTTCAAGATCACCCAGGTGTTGGCCACCAAGGCCGGCCCGTAAGAGAACAGCAACACGTAGCGGTCTGGCGCGAGCCCTCTAAGCGCCATTCGGAAATGGTGCTGGGTGGTGTCCGTGCGTGTCTGGGCCAGGGTATCCAGGTCTTGGCGATCCGGGTCAAAGCGCACCAGCGTCACATCGAAGGCTTGTCCGGGCAGGGCGCCCACAAAACGGCCTTCGATCACGGGAGAGATACGAGGCCGCCCGCAGGCCGCAATCAGGATCGGCAAAAGCAACCAGTAGCTGCGCACTGCGCTTTTCCTATTTTGGTGCACGAACAGCGCCACCCAGCAGCGCCTCCAGACGGCGGCGCAGCGCCTCCAGACCCGCCCCCTCAAAGCGGGCCAGCAGGCGTCCTTGGGGATCGATCAGAAATCGGGTGATCGGGGCGCGCACGTTGTAGGCCCGCGCTAACGGACCCCGGCCGTCTTGCCCCTCATAGAGATGAGACCAGCGCAGAGCGCGGCCCTCGAAGACGGCCGCATAGTCCAGCGAATCCGCGTCCAGGCCCACGCTGATCCAACGCAGCCGCTCCGGATAACGTTGGAGCAGGGAATCAATCCAGGGCAGGTCGTTCAGATACCCCAGCGCTTGGGTATGCCAGAACTCCAGCACTATATATCGGCCTCTGAGCTCATCCCAACGCACAGGGCGGCCCTCGCGGTCAACCCCTTCTACGGGCGGGGCGGCCTGGCCTGGCTGCAGGTGATCTAGCTCGTATTCCAGCTGCTTAAGCCATTCGAGCGCGGCCTCCTCTTGGGGATAGCGATTGTAGAAAGCACGCACAAGCCGGCGTGCCTCCTCAACGCGATGGCTATCGGCCAGGGCGCGCACAAGCAGCAGGTGCAAATTGGCCTGATCCCGGATGGCCGATACGCGGTCCAGACGTTCCTCCAGGTAGCGACGCGCCGCTTCTAGACCGCGCAAGCGCAGTTCCGCCCCCCAGGCGGCCTCCAAGGCAAATGCGTATTCGGGAGCCTCGGGGGGGATCGTCTCGGCCCATTGGCGCAACCTGTGGTCGTTCCATCCCGCCAGGATGCGAAGCGCCTCGGCCGTGGCCGCTAGGGCAGCCATGGTGCCCGGATATTGCTGGCGGATGCTCCAGAGGATGCCAGCGTACAACTCCACGGTCCCCTGCAGGCGGGCCTCCGATTTTTCGGCGCTATCCCGCAGGGCCTCGAGTACAAGCTGGTTGTATTGCAGGCGCGTGTTTTCCAGAGCCACCCAAGCCGTGTTTTCGCGCGATCGCAGGCGGCGCGTGCTCTGATATTGGGGCAGTACAGCCCGCAGCTCAATCGTGTCCCCGGGGGCGAGCACAAGGCCGTCTTGTACGAGCACCCGGTTGTATCGGCCAATCCAGAGTGGATAGCGCCCCTTCTGGGGGGCCCGGATGAGCACGCTGAAACGACCCGCTGAGTCCGTAACCGCATAGGCCAAGGTATCCCAGCGAGCCGAATCCGGCCGCACGACCCACAATTGGATGCCCCAGTAGTTGCGCGTCTGATCTACGGTTGTATCGATCGTGATCTGCCCCCGGAAAGGCACCCAGAAGGAGCCGCCTTCGGGCTGCGCCCACAGTAACGGGGTGTAACACAGCAACACGCCCAGCGCAGGACCGACCCTCATGCGTTCGCCCCGTTGGCCTCCGCGCGCAACCGAAGCTTCTGGAGCACAAGCTCCCGGGTGCGTTGGGGATTGGCCTTGCCCTGACTGGCCCGCATGACCTGTCCGACGAAAAAGCCCAACAACCCCACCTTACCCCGCAGGTAAGCTTCCACCTCGGCCGGATGCTCGGCCAAGACCGCCTCCACTAGGGGTTCAATGGCCGCATCGTCGGAGACCTGCAACAGATTCAGCTCGCGGGCTAGGGTTTCTGGATCTCGGGGATCGTCGCACATCACTTCGAAGATGCGTTGGGCAGCGGAGCTGGAAATAAGATCCTGATCCCGCAGCCGGATCAAGGCGGCCAAGTGGGCGGGCGGAACGGGAAAGTCCCGAACGGAGATGGAGCGCTCATTGAGCACGCGCAGCACCTGGGTCATAACCCAGTTGCTGGCGGCCTTGTAGTGCTGCGTGTGGGCTACAACGGCCTCGTAGTAATCGGCCAACTCGCGGGTCTCGGTTAGGATCCGGGCGTCGTATTCCGGCAGTCCGTACTGCTCGATGAAGCGCTGCCGGCGGGCCTCTGGCATCTCGGGCAGCGCCTGGCGGACGCGCTCTAAGAGCGCCTCCGTTACGCAAATCGGCACCAGATCGGGCTCGGGAAAATACCGGTAATCGTGGGCCTGCTCCTTGGTCCGCATGGGGCGGGTTTCCATCCGAACCGGATCCCACAGAAGCGTCTGCTGCACCACGGGCAGGCCGCGCTCCAAGAGCCCAATTTGCCGCTCAATCTCGTAGGCTAAGGCCCGCTCGACGAAGCGAAACGAGTTCATGTTTTTGATCTCGGTCTTGGTGCCGAGCCGCTCTGAGCCCCGACGGCGGACCGAAACGTTGGCGTCGCAGCGCAAGCTGCCCTCCTCCATGTTGCCGTCACAGATGCCGAGGTAGCGCACCAGCTGGCGAAGCGCAACCAGGTAGGCGACGGCCTCCTGAGGGGAGCGCAGATCCGGCGCGCTTACGATCTCGATAAGCGGCACCCCGCAACGGTTTAGGTCCACAAGTGTATGATACGGATCCTGATCGTGCAGGCTCTTGCCCGCGTCCTCCTCCAAATGGATACGAAGGATGCCGACCCGCTTGCGCTGTCCGTTTTCCCACTCGATCTCCACGTAGCCGTCTGAGCACAGCGGGGTCTCGTACTGGGAGATCTGATAGCCCTTCGGAAGATCGGGGTAGAAGTAGTTTTTTCGGGCAAACCAGGAGCGGGCGGCGATCCGACAATGGGTGGCAAGCCCCATACGCAGGGCGAATTCGACAGCACGCTCATTGAGCACCGGCAGCACACCCGGATGCCCCAAGCAGATCGGGCAGACGTTCGCGTTGGGCGCCTCCCCAAATGCGGTTGAACAGGCGCAGAAGAGCTTGCTTTCGGTCAGCAGCTGCGCATGCACCTCTAGGCCGATGATCGCCTCGTAATCCGGATGCGGATACATGGCAGAACGCTGGTCGTGTGACCCTGTAAAATAGCACCGTCGCCTCCGGGCTAGCAAACCGCCTCCTGAAGCGTCTCAGAAGCGAGTTTCAATCTGAGAACCAAGCCCAGGTCACGGCCTTTGCAGCCGCGTTTTTGAGGCCACCGGCGCATTGGCACCGGGTTTGTCGGCCAAATCCCCCGAATCCAACCCGAGGTGTTTTGACGATGGCGACGTTCGTGCTGCTACCCGCTTACAACGAGGAGGCCGCGCTCAGGCGGCTCATCCCCCGTTTGCTGGAGGCGGATCCCGATCTTCGGATCGTCGTGGTCAACGACGGCTCCACGGACCGCACCGGCGAGGTGGCCCGCTCCTTTGCAGGCGTGGTGGTGTTGGAGCATCCGGAGAACCGAGGGCTAGGGGAAGCGTTGCGGACCGGCTTCGGGTACCTGGCCCGCGTCACCGAGCCGGAGGACGTGATCCTGACCATGGACGCCGACGACACGCACGATCCGGCTGCGCTCAAGACCATGCGCAAGGCCCTGCAAGAGGGGGCGGAGCTCGTCATCGCCTCCCGGTACCGCTCCGGCTCCCGCAGCACCGGCGTGCCCTGGTGTCGACGGGCCTTAAGCTATGCCGCCCGGTGGCTTTTCTCCGTCTTCGCCCCTATACCGGGCGTTCGGGACTACACGTGCGGATTTCGCGCCTATCGGGCTCGGCTGATCCACGGGGCCTACCGGCTGTGGGGCGATCGGCTCATGGAATCGGCGGGGTTTGCCTGCGCCACGGAGCTATTGCTCAAGCTGCGTCCCTTAGAGCCGCGCGTAGTGGAGGTGCCTCTGGAACTGCGTTACGACCGCAAGCCGGGTTCGAGCAAGATGCGGCTGCTGCGCGCGATCCGAGAATACGGCCGCCTGCTTTGGCAGAGCGCCCGTTGGCCCCTGAACTGGGCGGGGCGGACAATCGGCGGGTTTCCCCTGTTCTGGACTGAAATTGAGAGGATGGCACTATGCGGGTAGCTGTAATCGGAGCCGGCATCTCCGGGCTTACGGGCGCATACCGTCTGCTGCAGCACGGACATGAAGTTACGGTCTTCGAACGCGCCCCGGCCGCGGGCGGGCTGGGCGCCCACTTCACCTTCCGGGGTGTGCCCGTAGAGCGTTTCTACCACTGCATGATCCCCAGCGATGCGGCGCTCTTGGGATTGCTCGAAGAACTCGGACTAGCCGATCGGGTGTACTGGTCGGAGGTCTCAATGGGCTTTATGGTCGAGCGCCGCATGTATCCGCTGAACACGCCCCGGGACCTGCTTCGGTTTGGCCCGCTCCGAGTTATCGATCGGATCCGCGTTGGCCTGGGCGCTCTGTACATGCGCCTTGGGACTTGCACGCAGGCCCTGGAGACGGTGCCGGCGCTGAGCTGGTTGGAGCGCCTCTTCGGAAAGCGCGCGACGGCTTTGCTGTATCGTCCGCTTCTTGAGGCCAAGTTTGGGGCCGAGTACGCCCCGCAAGTGCCGGCTGCCTGGTACGTGCACCGCTTTCGGCGCGAGAAGGCCTCTGGCCGGGAGGTCAAAGGCTACATCCGAGGGAGCTACGAGGTCATCACGCGGCACCTGCTTGTGCACCTTCACCGAATAGGAGCTAAGATCCGGTTCAACCAGCCCGTGCAACGGCTGTGGGTGCATCCGGATGGGAGCCTCTCCGTGGACACCCCTACGGAAACGCACCGCTTTGATGCGGCGCTCTTGGCTGTGCCATATCCGGTGGCCCGACGGATCATACAGAATTCGCCCAGGTTGGCCAACCTGCTCAAGCTGCCCGAAATCCCCCACATGGGCGTGGTGAACGCGGTCTTAATCCTTAAGCGCTCCCTGATCCCCCACTACTGGATGCCCGTGGTGCGTTCTGGCGTGCGCTTTCAAGGCATCGTGCAATCCACCCACGTGCGCCGACCCGAAGAGCTAGGCGGTCGTCACCTGGTCTACCTCATGAACTACCTTCCTGCCTCCGATGAATGGTTCCACTTGGGAGACGAGCAACTGCGCGAACGCTACTGGGCGGATCTAAGGGCGCTCTTTCCTGATCTGCGGGAAGCGGATCTTGAGGAAATGCGGCTTTTCCGCACCTCCTTCGTGGAACCCAACTACACACTGGGTTACGCCGAAACAAAACCCTCTGGCGTGCTTCTGCCTGGTCTGCTGTATCTGGCCACCCCGGCTCAAGTCTACCCCAACCCCCCGTCCTGGAACGCCATGGTGGCTCAGGTGGAAGAAGTGGCCCGCTGGATGGTGCAAGATCTAGCTCTAAAGGCCCCACAAACGATGAGGGAAGAACATGAAGCCGTGCGCCGGGCTTAGTGTTGACGTAGACAGCATAGCCACCCATCTGCAAGGCTACGGTTATCGAGTCCCCGGAGACGACGGCCTGGTATACGAGCAGGCTCTGCCCCGCATGCTGAAGCTGTTTCGGGCGCTTGGGGCTCGGGCTACGTTCTTCGTGGTGGTAGAGGAGGCGCTTCGCTATCCGGACCTAATTCGTCAGATCGTGGCCGAGGGCCACGAAGTGGCCTGCCATTCTCTGACGCATCCGGCGGGCATACATCGCCTAGGCGAGGCGCACCTATATGACGAGATCGTTTACGCCCGCTCCGTACTGGAGCAGCTCACCGGCCGATCGGTGGTGGGTTTTCGAAGCCCATCCTGGTATTTGACCGACAGCATACTGGCGTGCATCGCGGAGGCCGGCTACTGGTATGACGCCACGGCCTATCCTTCGCCCCTGCTTGTGGCCGCGCGTCTGGAAATCCGCCGCCGGGGCCGGGAGCGGGAGCGCGCCTTTGAGGGGTGGCATCCGCTTTGGGAACAAGTCTTCGGCAGGCGCGCCCCGTATCTGGTGCACACCGAGCGGGGAAGCTTTCTTGAACTCCCCATCACGGTATTGACCCCGCTTCGGATCCCCTTCTACCACACCTTGCGCTGGGTGTTGCCCCGAAGCATATGGTCGTGGATGCGGCGCAGCCTGGATCGGGTTGGTTACGTGACGTACGTCTTGCACGCCGTCGACTTCCTGGGCGCCGACGTAGATCCCATAGACAAGCGGTTGCTCGTTCATCCCGGCATGCGCCTGCCGCTCGGCTACAAACTCCGGGAGGCCCGTAGGGTGCTGGAGCACGAGCTCGGAGCTTACCGGCTCATACCGCTTGGGGAGCTTCCCCTGCTTCAGCTCATCCGGATGCGGGAGCAGCTACAGAGGGAGGTCGTCACGTGAAGCGCGTGTTGGTCATCTTGGGAACCCGACCGGAGGTCATCAAGCTCGGCCCCGTAATCCAGGCCCTGGCGCGACATCCGCAGCTTGAGCCCATCGTCTGCTTTAGCGGCCAACATCAGGACCTGGTGGCTCCGCTGCTTCCCCTGTTTGGGATCCGGATCACATACGAGCTAAAGCCCAGGCGGCGCGATGCGGGCTTGGCCGCATTCGGCGGCGAGATGATGCATAGGCTAGCCCGGCTGTTTCGGCGACTTGAGCCCGACATGCTCCTTGTGCAGGGGGATACGACCACGGCGGCCCTGGCCGGCCTGGCCGCCTTCTATGAGGGTATCCCTGTGGCGCATATAGAGGCGGGGCTGCGCACTTACAACCGGTGGGAGCCCTTTCCCGAGGAGGTCAACCGTCGGCTGCTGGCCGAGGTCAGCACGTTGCACTTTGCTCCTACGCAACAGGCGGTTCTGAACCTCATCCGGGAGGGGGTGCCGGAAAACCGAATCTGGTTAACGGGCAACACGGCCATCGACGCGCTCCGTTGGGTGCGTCGGCACCTGGGTCCGGTAGAGCGTCCCGAAGAACCGCTGGTACTTGTAACCGCGCACCGGCGCGAAAACTGGGGCGACGGATTGCGTCGCATCGGACGCGCCCTGCGCTGGCTGGCCAGAAGGCATGCGCATGTGCGCTTTGTTGTGCCCCTGCATCCCAACCCCATCGTGCAGCAGGCGCTCCGTCCTTGGCTGGAGAGACTGCCCAACGTCGACCTTCGCCCGGCCGTCTCTTATGTTGAGATGGTGCGCCTGCTCGATCAAGCCCACGTGGTGTTGACGGACTCCGGAGGGCTACAGGAAGAGGCCGCCTATCTGGGCAAACCCATCCTGGTGCTGCGCCACGCGACCGAGCGGCCCGAGGGCGTGCAGGCCGGTGTGGCGCAGCTTGTGGGGACAAGCCCACGCAAGATCATCGCCTGGACCGAAAGGCTGCTCACCGATCCCGCCCAGCATCGCGCCATGTCCCGCCGCTGTTTGGCATACGGGGACGGAAGGGCCTCGGAGCGCATCGTGCGCGCGTTGGCGGCTTACCTGTACGGCCTTGAACTGCACTCTGAGCGCAGCAGCGTGGCGCTTTCAGCCTGAGCGCGGGCGCCTGGGCCGGGTCGTTGCGCCCGGAAGCCGGCAAGCGCTATGTTTGCCTGCGCTATGGAACACCGGCTGCTGGCCCACGAGGTGGGGCACAGCTTTGGGCTGCGGCCTATCTTCGACGGCGTGACAATCAGCTGCGAATCGGGCCAGATTTGGGGTGTTCTAGGCCCCAATGGCGTTGGCAAATCCACGCTGCTGAAGATCCTCGGAGGCCTGCTGGAACCCACAAGAGGACGGGTGCGCTACGTGCATGCGGAGCGTTCTGTTACGGGGCCGGCCATCTCGTCCTGGGTGGGGCTAGTGGCGCCGTATGCGAATTTGTACGAGGAATTCTCCGCCTTTGAGAACCTGTACTGGGTGCTTGCGCTGCGGGGCGTGCGGCCCTGCCGAGAGCAACTAGAAGCGGCCTTGCGACGTGTCGAGTTGCCCGCGGCGCGTTGGCATGAACCGTTGCGTTTCTTCTCCTCCGGTATGAAACAACGAGCCCGGCTGGCGGCGGCGCTTGTGGCGGAGCCGTGGGTACTGCTGCTGGATGAGCCCACCACGAACTTGGACGCATCGGGTGTACGCAAGGTGCGCGCGCTACTGGAAGAGGAGGCCTTGCGGGGCCGAATCGTGATCCTGGCTACCAACACGGCCGAAGAGGCCTCCTGGTGTACGCATCGGCTGGATTTGCAGGCCTACCGGACGCGTCTTCACTCCAAACGATAATGAGGCCGGACTCAGATCTTTACCGCGTACGCCCCGTCTCGGGCGCCGAAGCGCGAAGGGCCTCCAATAGACGCTTAAGGAACGCATCCACCTGGTCGCTTTGAATCCAGCGCAGTACCACGACCAGATCGTGTTCAGGGTCGATGTAGATCACGTTCGCGCCGTTACCCAAGTGCGCGAAGGCCGTCTCCGGGGCGCTGGGATAGAGACGGCGGTCTGTGTTCAGAAACCAATTCATGAACCCGTAGGTGGGCTGAACCGGCGTGGGCGTGCGGGCTAAGGCGATCCAGCGGGGAGAAAGCAGCTGCCGATCGCGCCAACGGCCGTTGCGTAAAAGCAAGTACCCGAAGCGGGCCATGTCCCAAGCGGAGATAAACATCCCCCCTCCCCAGTGGCCACCGCCGGAGACGGACTGCACGAGACGGCCATCGAGCACAACCCAGGAGTTCTGGTAGCCATACCAGCGCCAAGTGGAGGAGGCGCCGATCGGATCCATGATCAGCTCCCGGAGCACCTCTGGCAGGGGACGCCGCCACACCTGCAGGGCGGCCAGGGCGAGCACGTTTACCCGCACGTCGTTGTATTCGTAGACGCTGCCCGGCTCGTGCCGGGGACGACCGATCCAGTTATCGGGGTTCGGATCAGGTCGATCGGCCCAATCGGGCTTGCCCCATAGCTCCCCCTCCCAATCGCTGGTCTGCCGCAGCAAATGATCCCAGGTGATCTTGCGGTTGTGGGGGGTGCCGAATAGATCGAGCAATCGCATCCGACCCAACGGCTCCGTCGCCCAGCGCGCATGGGGTTCCCAAAGCCAGATGGGGCCCACATATGGCCAGACGGGATCCCGCAGATCCCGGATAAGCCCTCGCTCCAGAGCCAGCCCTACCACCGTGGACAGAAAGCTCTTGGTTACGCTGAAGGCCATCTCCACGCGATCCGGTTCCCCCCACTCGGCCACCACATATCCGCCCCGAATGATGATTCCGGTCTGCTCTCCTCGGGGGGCGAAGGGTCCTACGGGGTTTCCAAAGGGCTCTCGGCCGAAGCTTTGGTAGTGGGCTAGCTCCAGATCGCGCGGAGCACGCGATTCCTGCGCGCGGGCGAAGGCGATAGCCTCTTGTAGCTTACGCGGATCGAACCCTAGCAACTCTGGGGGGCGCTTGGCCCACGGGGCCGGCCAAGGATCCGGAAAATACGGCTGCTGCGCCCAGACGAAGGGTCCGGCCGAGCACAGCAATCCCAGCACCAAACAGGTCCGTTTCATGGGCAGCGCCTCCTTTCGGCGATCACTCGAAGACCTGCCTAAGCAACGCTTTCCAGCGCGTCCAGGCGGCCTCGCAGGCCCTGCGGTTGGCCTCGGTGGCCCCGGGAAGCTCGCCGGTGCGCATGAAGGCGTGTCCGGCCCCTTCGTAGGTGACGGGCTCAAACGGTACGCCGGCTTGGCTGAGCACACGGGCCGTGCGGGGCACCGTGGCGTTGACCCGCGCATCGGCTCCGCCGTAGAAGCCATAGACGGGGCAGCGGATCCGGCTCAGAGCGGCCGAATCCTCCGGTGCCGTTCCGTAGAAGATGAAGGCCGCGCGCAGATCTGGGTACGCGGTGGCGAAGGCGAAAGCCTGCGAGCCGCCCCAGCAGAAACCGGCGACGGCCAGGCGCCCGTCGGCGGCCGGAAGCCGACGGGCGCGCTCGGCTACGGCGCGCAGATCGGCCATCACCTGCGCACCGGGGAGGCGATAGATCGCCTCCCGAGCGGCATCCTCATGAGGAAAATCCGCGGTCCGCCCTCCGCCTGGGGCCATGCCCGAGAGCAGATCCGGGGCCACGGCCAGGTAACCCGCCTCGGCGAGCCGATCGGTCACGGAGCGCACCCAGTCCGTAAGCCCCCGGTTTTCGTGGATCACCAGCACAACGGGCGCCCGATCGGGGCGCTCCGGATAGGCCACGTAGGCGTACACCGTGCGATCGCCGTATGTGACCGCAAGCCACTCATGATGCCGCGGGCTTTCTAGCAAACGCCCCCGAACGGGATCCTGACCGTAAGCGGCCGAAAGCAGGCCGCAGAGCAGCGTCCCAAGCAGCAAAGGTCGCCGCATATCTGGCCTCTTCGATTTATGCCCACACGTATTCCACACGCCGAGCTTCGCTCGGATCCGGTTCTCCGAAGAGCTCGGGATGCAGCACTTGGGCCAAAAGCTCCACCCCGTCTACCACCCGAGGGCCCGGACGGCTAAAGTAGGCGTTGGCCTCTAGAGCCCATACGGGCACGGCATCTAGCCCCCAGGCGACCAGCTGAGGCCGAAGGGCCTCGGCCTCCTCTAGGACCTGGTCCAGTCCGTAGCCACAGGGCATCAGCAGGAGGACCTCCGGTTGGGCTTGCGCGATCGCCTCCCAGGAGGTCCGGTACGAAGGCTGGCGGGCTTGCCCTAACAGGCAAAGCCCGCCGGCTTGGGCGATCTGCTCGGGCACCCAGTGACCGGGCGCGAAGGGGGGATCCAGCCACTCGAGCGCCACCACGCGAGGGCGGTGCGTGAGGCCCTTAAGGGCTCTGTTGAGTACGCGCAGGCGGGCTCTTAAACTCGCCACCACGCTCTGAGCTCGCTCCAGGGCCCCCAGGGCCTCGCCTAGCTCCAGGATAGAGGCCAAGACCCCTTCCAGATCCGCTGGCTGCAGCGAAACAAGCCGGATAGCGTGCTCGGCCGCCAGAAGCTGCAGCTCGCGCTCCAAGGTGGGCAGGGAAACGGCGCAGACGTCGCAGAGGGCCTGCGTGATGATCAGATCGGGTCTCAACTCCAGGAGCCGCTCTCGATCCAGCCCATATAGGCTGCGACCCTCTTGCAAGGCCTCCGAGACGCGCCGGTCGATCTCCGCCGGGCTGATGAGCTCGCCCGGGGCGGCGATGGTGCTGTAGGTCAGGGCGGGAAGCGCGCGCACCCAAGGGGGATGATCGCATTCGTGGCTGCGCCCCACTAGATGATCTCCTAGGCCCAGGGCGCAGACGATCTCCGTGGCGCTGGGCAGTAGCGAAACCGCGCGCATGGCTTTTCCTCCGCGTAAGGAAAAATACGCACCCGTGGCTTATCAAGCTATCCCCCCACATCGACTCTCTGGACTCCGGCACGCGCCTTGTGCTTCAACTTTAGACGTCGTACCTTCGGAAGCGTCTTCGGAGCGCGCGGGCTTCCATGAGCTGGTTTGATTACCTCTTCGATGACGATCCGGAGTCCTCGATGTACGGGGATTCAGAGGCGCGCTTTGAGCGTCTGCTAGAGGACGCAGAGGGATACGTGGACTCCGAGGTGCTGGAAGAGGCCGCCAGTTATTACCTGGAGCAGGAGCGCTACGAGGAGGCGCTGCGGATTCTGGATCGCCTCATCGAGCAATACCCCTTTAGCTCAGACCATCTGATCCGGCGCGCGATCGCCCTCAATCATTTGAGCCGATTTGAGGAGGCGCTTGAGAGCCTCGAGCAGGCTCAGTATCTGAACCCCACAGATCTGGATTTGCATCTGCATCGCGGGATCGCGCTCGAAGGCCTGGGCCGTCTTGAGGAGGCCGAGGAGGCCTTTCGCGAGGTGCTACGGCGCAGCCCCCAAGATGAGGAAGCGGCCTTCAATTTGGCGCTCGTTTTGGAACGGCAAGAGCGTTTTGAGGAGGCCTTGCCGCTTCTGGAGGACTACGCGGAGCGCAATCCGCAGCACCGCGAGGCGTGGTATGAACTCGGCTACTGTTACGAAGCGCTCGGCAAACTGGAACGCGCCCTGGAAGCCTACGATCGCCATCTAGAAGAACACCCCTTCTCGGCAAACGCCTGGTATAATCGCGCCCTCGTGTTGGGCCAACTCAACCGCTTGGAGGAAGCCCTGTCGAGCTACGAAATGGCCCTAGCCATTGAACCGCATTTCAGCGCCGCTCACTTCAACAGAGGCCATGTGCTGTTGCAGCTGGGCCGCCTCCAGGAGGCGCTAGAGGCCTTCGAAGAAGTGCTTAGGCTTGAGGGAGAGGATTTCGGGGCGCTCTTTAACCTGGGCCTCTGCCATCAAGAGCTGGGCAATCTACACGCCGCCATCCGCTACTATCAGCGAGCCCTGGCCCAAAACCCGGAACACGCCGAGACGCATTACAACCTGGGCCTCTGTTTTGACAGCCTGGAGGATTACAAATCCGCCCTGCGCCATTTCGTCCAGGCCGCCCGCTTGGATCCCGACAATCCCGAATACTGGTATGCGCGGGCCGACACCGAATACAACCTGGGACGCCTAGAACAAGCCCTAGAAAGCTACAGGATTCTATTGGACCTGGATGCGCAAAACGCGGAGGCCTGGTACGACTACGGGGACACCTTGCTGGAAACGGGCCGCTTCGATCAAGCCCTCTATGCCTTCGAACAGGCGCTGCAGCAGCGGCCGCAATGGGCGCAGGCCCACTACCAACGCGCCCGGGCTCTGTACAACCTGGGTCGGTATCGAGAAAGCCTGCAAGCCCTGCGCGCGGCTGCACAGCTAGAACCGGCGCTGCGCGAGGAGCTGATCCGCGCCTTTCCCGCTATTCTGCGACACTGGGAAGAGCCCCGCTGAGGATCGGACGCGGTATGGCCGCCGTCCGCTACGTCGCTCTGATCGGACATCCGGTCGACCACTCGCTTTCGCCTTTGCTTCACAACACGGCCTTTCGGCATCACGGGCTGCCTTATGAGTACCTGCTTCTGGATGTGACGGATCCAGCCCGGCTGCCCGCCGTGCTGCTGGGGCTTTGGGCGATGGACTTTCGCGGAGCCAATGTGACAATCCCCTATAAAGAGGCGGTCCTGCCCTGGGTGGACGCTCTTTCGGATACGGTCCAGGCCGTGGGCGCGGCCAACACGATCGTAAACGACGGCAACAGGCTATGGGCCGAAAACACGGATGTATGGGGCTTCGTGCGAGCCCTTGCGCCCTACGAGGACCGCATTAGCGGTGGAGGCGCCGTGGTCTTCGGCTCTGGCGGCGCGGCCCGAGCGGTCGTATACGGGCTCCTTACGGCCTACCGGGTTAGCCGGATCACGCTTGTGGCGCGCAACTTAAAACGGGCGAGCGCGCTCAAGGCGCACCTAGAGCCTTATGGCCCGGCCGTTAGCTGGCGCGTTTGCAGTTGGGCGGAAGCCCGCCAGGACGTACAGGAAGCGCAGCTGCTGGTCAACGCCACCCCCCTGGGCATGAGCCCCCAGGAGGACGGCTCCCCATGGACCGATCCCTCCGCTTACCGACCTGGACAGATCGCCTTTGATCTGGTCTACCGACCCCGGCTGACGCATTGGCTTCGGGAGGCCTCAGCCAGCGGGGTGGAGATCGTCGACGGGTTGGCCATGCTTGTGCATCAGGCCGCGGCCTCCTATACGCTCTGGACCGGACGCGAAATGCCCCTAGAGGTCGTCTCTTCAGCTCTCGACGGCCTGCTGTAGCGATGCCCGATCTGGCGCTCATTCGGCCCCGCTTGTTTGACGAGCTCTCCGGGTACGTGGCCGCCTTCACCACGCGCCGCGGCGGGGTAAGCCCCGCGCCCTTTGATACGCTCAATCTGGGGCTCAACACAGCAGATGCACCCGAACGCGTCTGGGAAAACCGCCGCCGTGTGGCCGAGGCGCTGGCGATGCCCCTTTCTTGTTGGGTCACGGCCGGACAGGTGCACGGAAACCGGGTCGCGCTCGTGCGCCAGCCCGGGCATGTGCCGGGCGTGGACGCTCTTGTAACGGACCGGCCCGGGCTGCTGCTTGGCGTGACCGTGGCCGACTGCGCGGCGGTGCTGCTGGCCGACCCCGAAGCGGGGGTGATCGGCGCGGCTCACGCCGGCTGGCGAGGAGCGGCCTCTGGGGTGCTCTTCGAAACCCTGCGGCTCATGCAAGAGCTAGGCGCTCGGGCCGAGCGGATCCGCGCCTACATCAGCCCGGCGATCGGGGCCTGCCATTTTGAGGTCGGAGCCGAAGTGGCCGCTCGCTTTCCGGAGTCCGTTGTGCTGCCTGGACCCAACGGACGAGCGCACGTGGATCTGAAGCGCTTCTTGGGGGACGCGCTCCTGGCCTTCGGGCTGGATCCAGAGCACCTGGAGGTCTCCTCCGCCTGCACCCTGGACGATCCGGAGCGCTTTTTTTCGCATCGCGGCGCTCAAGGGCGCACCGGACGCATGATGGGCCTCATAGGCCGATCCGCCTAAAGCGCCCTACCAGGGGGCTACCAGCAGCCCCAAGTACGGCTGCTGAACCTTGAGAACCGGCTCCGAGAGGTGCCCGGCTAGCAGGGGCAGGCGCACCGTCACCTCTAGCGTCCGCAGCAGCTCCGACTGAGCCACCCATCGCGACAAGCGGGCAAACTCGCGGATCCGATACCCGAGGGCGGCCGCCACCTCTAGCTGCCAGCCCGCGGCCGAGCGAAGCCGATCGCGCCAGGAGCCATTCCATAGCGCACCCAGGGCTCCCATAAGCTCAAGCCGAAGCGGTCTGATAAGCTCCCCTCTGCCCAGAGGGGCAGAACGTACATAGGACAGGCTTGCGCTCAGCACATGAGTGCCGCTTTGCCACCGGCTTGCTCCGCGCCCGACGGGCCCGTAGCCGTGTACGGGCGCGTAGCTATCTTGCAGGATCGGCTGGCCGGCGTTCGACAGATACGCGTAAGCCGCGTTGCGCCACTGGGCCTCAGGGGTGCCCAGGCCCAGCAGGAAGCGCTTGTGGGCTGCAATGCGGGAGCCGGCTGACCCCGCAAGAAGTCTTCCGATGAGCGCATCTTGGCCTAGCGGCCATACCCATTGCCGCCACAGCATGGCCCGCAGCCCCGAGTTTGAGCCTTCTAGCTGCAGCCGGCCTCCGCCTCCGAACCGGTCCGACTCCTGCAGGGCGAGCCCCAGCGTAAGCTCTTGACGGGGTTCCCATTGAAAGCCCGGACCCCGAAAGCGGCTCTGAGGGGCGTGCTGATAGGTGAGCATGAGCTCTAGGGCGCCTCTGCGCGGCCCGGGCAAGACCGAATGCCGAAGCTGGGCCGTCCAGCGCAGCTCCATTATGCCCCAGAGCCGAGCCCAGCGCAGCGCGCTTTGCGCGTAGGGGCTTAACTGCCGGCTTGCGCTCGCCTGCGCCTCTAGGCCGGGCCGCGGCTTGCGGAGGGGACCCGACTGGATCCAAGCCGTGGCGCTTATGGCGCGATCTCCAAACAAGTAGGCCCCATCCAGATCCAGACCCAGGCGCAGGCCCGTGTGCGAGGCGTACCAGAAGGCTGGACGCCAAGCTACGTGGTAGTGCCTCCAACCGGGCTCTACGGGCTCAAGAAAGGACCAGCGCACCGGGCCGGGGCGACCCCACACGTTGTTGAGCCGGTTGTAATCCGGCAGCCGAAGCTCAGGATCCAGCTCCACGCGCACGGGCCGGGCCGGCAGAGTGTCCCGGTACACGTAGACGGGATCCGTCCAGCGCCAAGGATCGCCCAGGCGTTCTCGGGCAGCCAAGGGCCGGTGCCCCCATTGGATGAGCTGGGGTATGTGGACCCGCTGAATCGAACCGTCGGCCAGCCGCAAAGCCAAGTCCACCGGAGCCAGCGCCAGGTCTCGGTTGCGCAGCCGCACTTCCACAGCCCAGCGGCCGTCCGGGAGCGGCCGACGACGCATGTGCTCTACAGCGTAATCGAGCTTGCGCGTCGTGTAAAGCCACTGCATAAAGTACCAGTCCAGTTCCATGCCGCTTACGCGCTCAGCCAGGCGGGCGAAATCGCGGGCCGTGGGATGTCGAAAACGCCAGGCTTCGTAGTAGCGGCGCATCAGCTGCGCGTGCGCCTCAGGTCCGATCACAGAACGCAGCTGCTCCACGATGACGGCGCCCTTGGCGTAAGCCGCCGTCGTATAGGCCTGATGCGTGGCGAAATGATCGCTGTGCAGGGCCATGGGCTCCTCCAGACCGCTTAAGGCGGTGCGCAGGTACGCCACATACGAACCCGTATGATCCGGCTTAAGACCCAACACGTAGGCGATCCCCTCCTGCGTAGCCCAGCTCGTAAAGCCCTCATCCAGCCAGGCCTCCCGGCTTTCGTTGTTGGCCAGCAGCCCGTAGAACCAATTGTGCACAATCTCGTGCACCGTGACGCCGAGCAGGCTCATCGGGCTGCGGCGGCCCGTGATGAAGACGATGTTCGGATACTCCATCCCCCCATCTCCGGCCTGAGCAACCGTAAGCTGCGGGTACGGATACGGGCCGAAGGTGCGGATGCAGAACTCCAAAATGCGCGGCACCCATTGGCGCATCGGGCGCCATCGCGGGGCTACCTCGGGCAGATAGAGCAGATGAATCCGGATGCCCTCCGGGCCCTGCACGACTTCATGCCGAAATTCGGGGTCTGCGACCCAGGCGAAATCGTGCACGTTGCGGGCCAGAAAGTGCCACGTCAACGTGTCCTGAGGGCTTCGGGGCCGCCCGTCGATGTCGGGATCGCCCGCATAGCCGTGTCCCACCTCCTGGGGGTTCTGGAGTACACCCGTGGCCCCGACCACGTAGTGGGCCGGAAGCCGAATCTTCACCTCGAAATCGCCCCAGATGCCATAAAACTCCCGGCCCACATAAGGGTCCGGATGCCATCCCTCGGCGTCGTAGGCGACAAGCTTCGGGTACCATTGGGCCATGGAATAGTCGACGCCCTCGGCGTTGTGCCGGCCGCTGCGGCGGATCTGAAGGGGCACTTGGCTTTCAAAGCGCATCTCAAGCACGGTCGAATCCCCCGGCGCAAGGGGACGGTTCAGCGTCACCTCTAGGACCGTCTCCCGCAGGCGCCAGGATACCGGACTGCCGTCCTGGGTGAGCTCGCGCACCCGGTGCCAGCCGTACTCCTCAGGCCTGAGGCGGCGGATGCGCTCCAGGCGCGCATCCGGATCCGTTATGGTACGGTTGCGTACGTCCATCATGCTACCCGGCTGAAAGGCGTTGAAATAAAGGTGATAAAACAGGCGCCGGAGCGTATCTGGACTGTGGTTGTAATAGAGCAGACGCTGCCATCCCCGCATCCGGTGCGTAGCGGGATCTAGGGTCACCTCCATCTGGTAGCGAACCCGCTGTTGCCATCGCTCCGGACGGGCTCCCTCAACGGTCCCCGTCACGAGCACAACAGGCAACAGCAATAGCCATCGACGCATGTGTTCTGGCTCCCTATTTCGAATCCCCGCAACGAAGAAACGCTACGAGCGCGGCTTTGAGGTGTAACGATTTATTGACTTACGCGATTTCGACCCCCCTGTACCCCGAATCTAGAGGCTTTACTCTTCCCTGACTGGCCTTTATTTTGCTCTCAGGTTTGTTGGCACTCAAGCCCCACGAGGCGAAGCAGAAAGACGACTCGGGGAGCAGTGGCAAGCGACCAGAAGGTCTTTAGAAGAACGTCGCCATGAGGCGCATTCGAACACGCGCGTGGATCCTGCTTATCGTCTGGGCGCTGTTGGGGTCCACGGATGCCCTGCTGGCGCAGACAATCTATTACGTAAGTCCATCGGGTCACGACGGAGCCGACGGCAGGAGTCCGGAACGGGCCTTTCGCACTATTGGCAAAGCGGCCACTGTGGCCGGCCCGGGGGATACGGTCATCCTGCTACCCGGAGTATACCGGGAGGTGCTCTTTCCGCGGCGAAGCGGCAGACCCGGTGCGCCGATTACGTTTCGAGCCCGTCGGCTGGGGGAGGTCGTCGTAACCTCCCTTGAGGTGGCCACAGGATGGCAACTTTACCGGGGTCGGATTTACCGCTGCCCCGTGCTCCCTCCTTGGGAAGGCTGGGAGCCTCGGCAGGTCTTCGAAAACCTGCAACCCTTGCAGCGCCGAGCCGACCTCGGGGCGCTAAATGGACCCGGGCAGTGGGCCTACCAGAACGGCTACCTGTACGTGCGCACTTTCGACGATAGCCATCCCGACACCAAACAGATCGAATACGACAGCCGGGACTGCGTCGTCAGCGACGGCGGCTATCGGCACCATATCGTGATCGAAAACCTCATCCTGCGGGGCTCAAACGGCCCAGCCGCCTATGAGGACAACCGTGGCACCGTGCTCATCTGGCACTCCAGCTACTGGACCTTTCGAAACCTCATCATCGAGAAAAGCCACAGCGACGGATTTGTGTGGGCCTACGAGGGGCAACGGGGACTAGTGGTCGAGGACGTGGTGATCCGCGACGTGGGGATGCGGGGTATGCTCCTGCAGGCAAACGAGTCCCGCAAACACGTAGGCATTATTTTACGTCGTCTTACCGTTACGCGCGCAAAAGACGTGGGCATCTTGATCCGCAACGCCGAAAACGTGCTTATCGAGGACCTGGAAGTGAGCCACTGCGGAGCTGGGGGCGTAAACCTGGTGCGCACGCGCCAAGTGCAAGTCCAACGCGCCATCGCGCATCACAACGCGCTGCTCCGCGACGACGAATCGGGCTTTTCGACGTTCGAGGACGTTGAGGACGTTACGTACTCAGACTGCGTGTCGTTCTCCAACGGGATCGGCCGTGACCCCGCTGTGCGCACCCGCTACGGAGCCTGGGGGTTCTTTGCGGATCGCTTTAGTCGGCGTATCCAATACGTACGCTGTATCGCCTTTGATAACCTCTCGGCGGGCTTTCAGGCCCTGGACGCGCAAGAGGTGGAGTATTTGCACTGCACCTCTTGGGGTAATAACACGCACCTACCGACTCTGATGGCGGAGTTCGCCTCAGGCTGGTTCGTCAACGACATCCCCCAGGACAACGCCCCGACCACGGTGCGGCTGACGAACTGCCTGGCCGTGAGCACGACCCAAACGCCGGCCCTGAAGGTATACGGCGAAGCCCGATCGGGTTTTCGTTCCGATTACAACCTCTGGTGGCGCGCAGACGGCGGCCCCGTCGTCCGATGGCATGAATCCGACCTATCCTGGCAGGCCTACCAAGCCATAAGCGGACAAGACCTCCACAGCCGATATGTCGATCCCGCATTGCGTCCCTTCTTAGTCGGACGAAACGGCCTATCGGAATGGCAAAGCGCCTTTGAACCTCCCCCCAATAGCCCCGCTCTAGATGCCGGTCGAGACGTAGGCCTTCCCTACTACGGAGCCGCGCCCGATCTGGGCGCAATCGAAGTGCTGGGGACCTCGACCCTCTTGAGCCGGATCACCCTGGAGGTGAGCCGACAAGACGATACGACGGCCGTCATACGCTGGCGCGTTCAAACGGACGTCCGCTTCTCGCACCTTCTTATCGAGCGCGCCCGGGATCAAGAGCCGTTCTTTCCGGTCGCACGGCTACGCTTCGAGCCCGAGGGACGTTATCTTGATCCTGTGCCGGCTAGGGCGCGTATCCATTACCGGATCCGTCTGGAGATGGGCCCAGGGCAATCGATTTACAGCGAATCGCGCGAACTTGCTTCGGTCATCCCGACGGGCTGGTCCCGACAAAGCGAGCTTGCCGTAACTCCAAACCCGGCTTTTTTTCCCAACCCGGCACGAAATACGATAACGGTGCGCCTGCAACTGGCTCGCACCGCCCGGGTGCAGCTGCTCCTCTATGATGTGCTGGGCCGTCTTGTGGGCCGATTCCTAGAGGGCACCTATGAGGCGGGCGCTCATGAGATCCGCTGCTCCCCCAAAGGACTACCCGCAGGGTGGTATCTGGCGCTTCTCCTAGTAGACGGTCGCCCCAGCAAACAGCAGCCGCTTCTATGGTTGGGCCGGCCCTAGGCCCGAACGCAGCGCGTTGTCGCCGGAGGCTTAAGAGACCTATCTTGAAGCGCGCATGGGCATTCGGGTTCGCATGGCTCGCATTATCACGCTGTTAACGGACTTCGGCACCGCCGATTACTTCGTGGGCGCGATGAAGGGGGAGATCCTATGCCGGGCCCCCGATGTGCACCTTGTGGACCTATCGCACGAGATCCGGCCCCATGATATCCTGCACGGAGCCTTCGTGCTGCGGCATGCCTACGCGCACTTTCCCCCCGAGACCATACACGTGTTTGTCGTCGATCCGGGCGTCGGAAGCCAACGGCGTCCCGTAGCCGTGCGGGCCAACGGCTACTACTTCGTAGGCCCCGATAACGGGCTGCTAAAGCTTCTGCTCGATGAGTCGCCCTTTGAGGCCGTCGTGCTCGATCGACCCGAATGGTTTCGGCCCGAAGTCAGCCGAACTTTTCACGGCCGGGATATCTTCGCCCCCGTGGCTGCACATCTGGCCAACGGAGTGCCCCTAGAAGCGCTCGGAAGCCCCATACGGGAGCTTACCCCGGCGCAGTGGACGCGGCCGATTCGCGGCGATGCGTACATAGTGGGCCAGATCTTGCACGTCGATCGCTTCGGCAACCTCATCACCAACATCCGGCCCGAAGACCTCCCCCCAAATCGAACGCCCGTGTTCACCGCCAAAGACCTGCGCTGCCGGGGCCTTGTGCCCGCCTACGCGGCGGTCGATCCGGGACAAGCCCTGGCCATTGTGGGCAGCGCCGGCTTCATCGAACTGGCCATCCGAGAGGGCTCAGCCGCTGGCGTTTTCGACCTTAAGGTGGGCCAGCGCGTTCTGGTGTCCTGGGAGCCATGAAGCGGCTTATTTTGTTCGACATCGACGGAACGCTGCTGCGCGTGCGCGGCCGCAGCCGACCCCTGGTGGAAACGATCCTGCAGGAGGTCTTCGGGCGTCGCATCTCCGCTCAGGGCTACGCGTTTGCGGGCAAGACCGATCCGCAGATCTTCCGGGACCTGGCCCGTCTAGGCGGGGTGCCCGAAGAAGAGATCGCGGCTGGACTGCCGGAGGCCCTCAGGCGATACCTTGTGTGTCTGGCCGAGGAGCTGCGGCCCGAACACGTAGAGGTGCTGCCGGGTGTGCGCGCGCTTTTAGAGGGCCTGCGAGCGCGTACTGAGGTGCTTTTAGGCCTGCTTACGGGCAACCTCGAAGCCGGCGCTCGGCTGAAGTTAGCGGCGGCGGGGCTTTTAGAATACTTTCCGCGACAGCGGAAGACCCCGAACGATGCGGACCCCCCCTTGCTAGGGGCCTTCGGCAGCGACGATGCGGAGCGCGATCGGCTTTTGCCCATCGCTTGGGCCCGCGCCGCCGCCTATGCGCGGCGAAACTTCACGGCCCAAGAAACCCTGCTAGTCGGGGACACCGAATACGACGTACGCTGCGGTCTTCCGTACGGGGTCCGCGTATTGGCCGTGGCCACGGGTCCTTACGGGGCCGAGGCGCTTCGGCAAGTCGGGGCCTGGCGCGTGCTCGAGCGCCTAGAACCTCCCGAAGTGGCGCTCGCTGCGCTGCTAGACGGCACCCCACAGGATGCGGGACTTTGAGGCCTTCACGATAAGGCTTGAGGGCTTCCGCCATCGCTTCTACCGGGCGGGAGCCCCGGAAGGTCGCCCCATCGTTGGTCTTCACGGCTTTGGGGCAAGCGGCCGCCTGTACCGGATGACCGCCCCATACTGGGCCGAGGCCGGCTATACGCTTTATGCGCTTGATCTTTTGGGCTTCGGCGAATCCGAACGGCCTCGGAACATTTGCTACAGCCTTCCGCTATACGTAAGCCTGCTATGCGCTTTTCAAGAGGCGCTGGGCATCGAACGAGCCCCTCTTGTGGCGCACTCGCTGAGCGGAAAAATCGGCTTGGCGCAAGCCCTCTGGCATCCCCAGCGCCTCAGCCACCTGATCCTGGTCGCGCCCGCCGGCTGGCATCCCGCTGAAAAGCTTCCGCTCTTGGCCCACGTGCCCGGGCTGGGCACGGTCTTCAGGAGCTTTTTCTCGCATCCCGTCATGGCCCATCTGCTCCTGCGCCTGCTTTTGCCGGATGCGGACCCCGAACAGCGCCGATCCCATCGGGACACGTTGGCGGCCCTTGTGCGCTCCTCCCGATGGATGGATCTGGATCGCTGGGGCCTGCGCCGCAACCTTTCAGATCGCCTCAAAACGCCCGTAACCCTGCTCTGGGGTGCATCCGATCGGCTGCTGCCCTTGCGCTGGGCAAGCAGGATCCGCAAGCGCCTGCCCAGGGCAAGGGTGATTGTGGTGCCCGAGGCCGGACATCTGCCCATGCGCGAGCAGCCAGAGGCCTTCGTGGGAGCTGTGCTCGGGGCGATCAAGTTAGAGGGCGAAGGGTACGTAACGACGCAACAGGAGCCGCACCGAGGACCGATATGAGGCGCCGAAGAGCTTCCAGTGCACCAAGAGGGGATACAGATTGTACAGGTCCATGCGCTCCGAGAAGCCCGGCTTAAGGGGATGCGCCTCTTCGTAGGCGCGATAAAACCGATCCGGGAACCCTCCGAAAAGACGCGTGAAGGCCAACTCCGCCTCCCGCCAGCCGTAATAAACGGCCGGATCCAGCAACCAGGCCCGCCCGTGGGCGTCGAAGTGTACATTGCCCGACCACAAATCCCCGTGCAAAAGCACGGGCTCCTCGGCGCACCCCGCAAGTAGCTCCTCCAGGTGATCCAATAGCCACCGCGCCGCCCGCGCCTCTTGCTCCGACAAGGGCAGCGTCCGCAGGAGGGGCTCCAGGCGGCGCTCCCGGAAAAACGCCAAGCCGTCGGCCGTCCACCCATTCGCTTGAGGCCAGAGCCCCAGGTAGTTGTCGCGCTCATACCCAAAGCCGGGGCCGCGAACGCCGTGAAGCGCGGCCAAAGACCGACCCAGAGTCTCCCATCCATGATCCGTCTCCGGACCGGGGGCGATATAGCGCAACACGATCCCACGAGGATGCACCGCCAGCACTTCGGGCGTGCGCACTAAGCCTGTTGCGGCCAGACGCCGCAGCCCGTCGGCTTCGGCCGCAAAATGATCCGGAGGCGCATCGGCGTTTTGCTTGACCACGACCGTCTCGTTTCCCTCAAGCTCCACGGCCAACACGGTGTGGATGCAGCCCCCTCGCAAGGGGCGCATCCGGCGCGGGGTCCCCCCAAGACAAGCCCGCAGCTCGGCAAGCAGCACGGTCAGGGCCTGTTTGGCTATTGAACCGGAAGGGGTTCTAGGGCGTATTGGGCCACGAGGACCTTGAGCAGGTTCCGACAGGAACGCTCTAACATCGCGTATACGTGTTCGTAGGCCTTGCGCCCTTGGCCCCAGGGATCGGGCACCTCGTAGTCTTCGGGATCGGAATCAAATGCGCGCAACAAGCGCACCTTGTGCTCGTGCTGAGCTGCCGTATCCCAGTAGAGCACGTTCCGCAGGTTTTCTTTGTCCATGACCAAAATGTGATCGTAGTACTCCAGATCCTCCGGGCCGAACTGCCGGGCTCGATGGGGAAAATCGGCCCCATGCTCCTGCAGGATGCGACGCGTCTGCGGATGCGCAGGCTCGCCGACGTGCCACGAGCCGGTGCCGGCCGAATCTACCTCGAAGCGCCCCTCCAGGCCGACCTCCCGAAGGAGCTTGCGAAAGATCCCTTCGGCCATAGGGCTGCGACAGATGTTGCCCAAACAGACGAAGAGCACGCGAATCGGACGGTTCATCGATCGCTTCCTCAGACTAAAGCGGACCCGCTTCTATACGCCTTCTTGGGAATTGAGGATCCGGCCTACACGCGCGGCAGGATCACCCGCATGGGCTGATCTTGGTACTTGCCTTCCCGGTCGGCGTAGGTGACCTCGCAGGGCTCACCTTCCAGAAAGATCAGCTGTACAACGCCCTCATCTGCGTAGATTTTGCAGTCCGCAGAGCTTGCATTCGAGAACTCCAGCGTCAAGTATCCGCGCCAGCCGCTTTCCGCAGGCGTGATGTTGGCGATGATCCCGCAGCGGGCGTAGGTGCTTTTGCCGATGGCCAGCACGGTGACGTTCGGCGGCACTTGCAGGCGCTCCTTGGAGACGCCCAGCCCATAAGAGTTGGCGGGCAAGATAAAGTACTTGCCCTCGGGGCCTTCGTGCAGAGGGGCTAGCTCCAAGTGTTCGGGATCGAAGTTCTTGGGGTCCACGATCCGGCCTGGGATACGGCGAAAGACGCGAAACTCCGTGGGACTAAGCCGGATGTCGTAGCCGTAGCTGGAAAGCCCATAGCTCAACACGGGCAGGCCATCTACGCGGCGGATCTGACGGGGCTCGAAGGGCTCGATCATGCCGCGCTCGGCCATCTGCCGGATCCACCGGTCGTTTTTGATCACGCCTTACCTCCAGATCACCCGAGGCCCCCAAATATCGAAAGCTCAGGGCGAAGGCGGCAATCCGGCCCTCCAGAGCCCCCGGTCGTTTGGGGCATATTGACAACCCGGAGGCTCTGGGTCTATTTTTGCCTCCGTCCTTCCCCGGTAGCTCAACTGGCAGAGCAAGCGGCTGTTAACCGCTGGGTTGCAGGTTCGAGTCCTGCCCGGGGAGCAAGCAAAGGGGGGGCCCTACGAGGGCCCCCTGTGGTGTACCAGCCGTTAGAGACCAGGGAGGGGAATGTTTACCGAAGCGGCGGGAATGACGTGCTTGAGGTCTGCATGCAGGAGATCTCCAGTATGATCATCGCCACGCCGGAGGCGCACGTCGTCATACGCAAAACTGGCTAACGGCTAGCCTAGCCCGGGAAAGCCCCTGGCCACAGGCCAGGGATTTGTTTTCTGTACGCCCCCCCTGCTGGGGGCCTAATTTATTTGCGGCTAGCCAGGTTAAGCTGGCACACCTAAAGAAGGGAGGCAGGTTCATGCTGTACACCGCACGCTTACGCAGCATTACACCCTAGGTACGGGTGGGGGAACAAACTTCACCAGGGGCCTTGCTGAGCAGCTTAACGTTTTGCATTTGGCCCCTTGTGGGCCTAAGGATGAAAAAAACTAGGCTGCCCTGCGTAAGGAGCTAGGCCCAGGGCCCAGCATGTTCTTCGTACAACAGGAAAAGAGATTGGGGGGATTTTACAGTAGTCAGCCATATAGGCCACACAGACCGCCCTGAATCGCTTTTTTTGGTGTATAACAGAGCTAGCCTGCCAGGGAGAAGGCAGGGTACTGATTTAGAGACGGCCTTGGAGACCGCGGGTTACCTTAACGGCCATGCGGCGCTACACAAAACGCACCGGTTGTTAGAGCCGGATTTGTGGTCTTGGTATTGGAATGTTATGCAGAGGCGCGGGGCCACGATTTGG